>CALKAA010000325.1 GCA_937983495.1 uncultured Gemmobacter sp.
GGGCTGATGGCTCATGGCGATCTGATGCACCCGCTCGGTGATCCGCGCCATGCCAAGGCCCGCATTCACCCGCATGTTCATCGGCGTGGAGCCCGTATGCGCATCCTTGCCGGTCAGGGTGATCTCCAACCACCACAGGCCCTGGCCATGGGTCACCACGCCAATGGTCTTGCCCTCGGCCTCCAGAATGGGCCCCTGTTCAATATGCAGTTCCAGCATGGCGTGCATCTTGCGGGCACCCACCGGCTCATCTCCCACCCAGCCGATCCGGGCCAGTTCCTCGCCAAAGACCTTGCCGTCCAGATCCTTGCGCGATTTCGCATAATCCTCGGTATGAATGCCCGCAAAGACGCCCGAGGCCAGCATGGCGGGCGCAAAGCGCGCGCCTTCCTCATTGGTCCAGTTGGTCACCACGATCGGGCGGCGGGTCTTCACCCCCAGATCATTCATCGTGCGCACCACCTCCAGCGCGCCAAGCACCCCCAACACGCCATCATAGCGCCCGCCGGTGGGCTGAGTATCCAGATGGCTGCCCATATAGACCGGCAGGGCACCAGGCTCGGTGCCCGCGCGAGTGGCAAACATATTGCCCATGGTATCGACACCCATGGTCATGCCCGCCTCCTCGCACCAGCGCTGGAACAGGTGACGCCCTTCGTTATCTGCATCGGTCAGGGTTTGCCGGTTGCAGCCCCCCGCAAGACCGGGGCCGATCTGCGCCATCTGGTCAAGACTGTCCCACAGCCGCGCAGAATTGATACGAAGGTTCTCTCCGGGTGCTGGCATCAGCTTGCTCTCCCTGTGCGCCACCCTCGTCTTGTCGCGGGGCTTGCGGCGAATCTTTTCCTGACCGTATGGTCAGATTGAAGGCTATACCTCCTGACCAAACGGTCAACAAAAATCCGCAGCCCGCAGGAAGGCCCGCCCCGATGCCCGAAACCCCACCCCGCCCCCGTCGCAGCAAGACCCGCGCGCAGAATGAGGCGCTTATTTTGCAGGCAGCCGAAAAAGTCTTTGCTGAGGCAGGGTTTGGCGGGGCCACCATGCAGTTGATTGCCGATGTGGCAGGGCTGCCCAAGGCCAATCTGCACTATTATTTTGCAACCAAGGAAGAACTCTATCGCCGCGTGGTGCAGACGATCTTCGAGATCTGGTTGCAGGCCGCCTCAGCCATGGATGGCACCGATGACCCGGCAGAGGGGATCGGCGCCTATATCGAGGCCAAGATGGACATCTCGCGCCGGCACCCCAATGGGTCAAAGGTCTGGGCCTCCGAGGTGATGCACGGGGCGCCGGTCATTCAGGATTATCTGGAAACCACGCTGCGCGACTGGACCGCCGGGCGTGTGGCGCTGATTCAACGCTGGATCGCCAGCGGCCGCATGGCGCCGGTAGACCCCGAGAAACTGCTTTACATGCTGTGGGCCACCACCCAGCATTACGCCGATTTCAACCACCAGATCGAAACTCTGAATGGCGGCCACCCGCTGTCTGACGCGCAATGGCACGAGGCCACCGAGGCGGTGAAATCCATGATCCTGCGCGGAATCGGCGCAATGTAAGGGCTATTGATTACCTACAAAAAATCTGGCCATTAAGCACGAGCGGACACACGCAAGGGTAAACCATGAGAACAAACCACTCTCCCACTGACGGTACCTTCGCAGTCGCTTTGATAGGAGCACTTCTGGGTGGCCTCTCATTTCTCTTAAGCATTTTGCTCACGATCAACCTGTTTCGTACTGAAAAATTTCCCCAAATCGACGCAATGTCATGGAGCATGTCAGTCCTGCAAACATTTCTTGCTGTTTGCGCGATTGGTGGCTTCTGGATGATCCGGGGCGCAGCCATACTACATGCGAAGGAGACTGCAGAAGCCGAAGCAAAACGCATTGAGGATGGCCTCAAGCAAAGCGCAATTGAAGCTGCAAAGAACGATGCCATTGAGGCCGCCCGTGAGGCCGCCCGAGCAAGCGCAGAGCGGTATATCAGCGAGTTTGGTGATGAAATGCTGGCTTCACATATTGAAAGCAGCGACTATATAAAGGGCCTGCTTACCGGCACAGCCGAGCCACATGGTGAGCAAACGATTGCCGACGCGATGGACATGCAACCCCCATCCGAGGAGTGACGCGATGCAAAGCGAAATGGACATTGTACGCCGATACACCAGTGAAAACGGGGTTGATCTCGAGGCGATATTTGCAGTTCTGGGCATCGAGTTCAAAAAAGAGGACTTGGGAAACGAGGTTTCCGGGAGCCTCTCGTTTGATGGCGAAAAGTACTGTATTAAGGTCAACTCATCTGACGGCCCTCAGCGGCAACGGTTCTCCGCCGCGCACGAATTGGCACACTACATGATGCATCGCCACCTTCTAAGCAATGGCGACACTTTGCATCGAGACAGGTTATTTGGAGCAGCAGCCAAAGGTTCACCTGCGGCCCCATTTCGTCCCATTCATGAAGTGCAAGCCAACAAGCTTGCTGCAGAAATTCTCATGCCATCTGAACGACTTGCAGCTAATTATGATCAGATAAAAGATAACATTGCAGAACTTGCACGAAGCTACCAAGTCTCACCTGCTGCAATGAAAATCCGCCTGAAAAACCTTGGCCTGAG
>CALKAA010000326.1 GCA_937983495.1 uncultured Gemmobacter sp.
CGCTTTGACGACCGGGTGATCGGCAATCCGGACAACTTCGCCTCGATCCCGCGCCAGATCCTCCAGCGCGCTCACTTCGCGCAGGATCTTCTGCGCCCGCACCAGAAACAGCTCGCCAAAGCCGGTCAGCCGCACCTGCCTTGGCGCACGCTCCAAAAGCGGTGCGCCCAGCACCGCCTCCAATTCCTTCATCTGCATCGACAGCGCCGGTTGCGTCACCGCGCACACCTCCGCCGCCTGCCCGAAATGCCCCAGCCGGGCCAGCGCCTCGAAATAGCGCAACTGTTTCAGCGTGATGTTCAACATCAGTCAAACTTATCGCAACTATCAGGAAATGCAAATTCCCCTGATTGTCATGCTCTGGTAGCACTAGCCTGTCACGACGGGTTACAAACCCGACGCAGCCATTTTCAGGAGGTTCAGATATGGACGGAAACGATCGCCCCGCAGGCAAATGCCCGGTGATTCATGGCGGCAATACCGCAAGCCCCAGCGGCGTTCAGGCTTGGTGGCCCAATGCCCTCAACCTCGACATCCTGCATCAGCATGATACGAAAACCAATCCGCTCAAGGGCTTCAACTACCGCGAGGAAGTGAAGAAGCTCGATGTCGCCGCCCTCAAGGCCGATCTGCACGCCCTGATGACCGACAGCCAGGACTGGTGGCCGGCAGACTGGGGCCATTACGGCGGCCTGATGATCCGCATGGCCTGGCACTCGGCTGGCTCCTACCGCAGCGCCGATGGTCGTGGCGGTGGCAATACCGGCAACCAGCGCTTCGCCCCGCTGAACTCCTGGCCGGATAACGGCAACCTCGACAAGGCCCGCCGCCTGCTCTGGCCGATCAAGCGCAAATACGGCAACCGCATTTCCTGGGCCGACCTCATGCTGCTGGCGGGCAACGTCGCCTACGAATCGATGGGCCTGAAAACCTATGGCTTCGCCTTTGGCCGCGAAGACATCTGGCACCCCGAGAAAGACGTGTATTGGGGCAGCGAGCAGGAATGGCTCACCTCCACCCGCTATGACAATGACGCGGACCGCAATAGCCTCGACAACCCGCTCGCCGCTGTGGTCATGGGCCTGATCTATGTGAACCCCGAAGGCGTGAACGGCCAGCCCGACCCGCTGAAAACCGCCGCCGACATGCGCGTGACCTTCAGCCGCATGGGCATGGATGATGCCGAGACCGTGGCGCTGACCGCCGGTGGCCACACCGTCGGCAAGGCGCATGGCAATGGCGACGCCGCCCTGCTGGGGGCCGCCCCCGAAGGCGCAGGCATCGAGGAGCAAGGCTTCGGCTGGGTCAACAACACCACCCGCGGCATCGGCAACAACACCGTCACCAGCGGTGTCGAGGGCGCATGGACCACCCACCCGACCAAATGGGACGGCGGCTATTTCGACATGCTGCTGAACCATGAATGGGAACTGCGCCGCTCGCCCGCAGGCGCCCAGCAATGGGAACCGGTGAACCTGCGCCCCGAGGAAATTCCGGCCGATGTGGAGCAGACCGGCGGCACCACCCGCATCGTGATGACCGATGCCGATATGGCGCTGCGCGTCGATCCGGGGTATCGCGCCATCTCGGAACGCTTCGCCAAGGATCAGGCCGCGTTTGATGACGCCTTCGCCCGCGCCTGGTTCAAGCTGCTGCACCGCGATATGGGGCCGAAGTCGCGCTATATCGGCCCGGAAGTGCCCGCCGAAGATCTGATCTGGCAAGACCCGATCCCCGCAGGCACCACCGGCTATGATGTGGAGGCCGTAAAGGCCAAGATCGCCGCCTCCGGCCTCTCGGTGGCCGATATGGTGGCAACGGCCTGGGATTCGGCGCGCACCTTCCGCCAGTCCGACTATCGCGGCGGGGCCAACGGCGCCCGCATCCGTCTGGCCCCGCAGAAAGACTGGGAAGGCAATGAGCCCGCCCGTCTGGCCCGCGTGCTGTCGGTGCTGGAACCCATCGCCGCCGCCTCGGGCGCCTCGGTCGCCGATGTGATCGTGCTGGCCGGTGTGGTCGGTGTGGAACAGGCGATCAAGGCCGCTGGCCACAACGTCGCCGTGCCCTTCGCACCGGGCCGGGGCGATGCCACCCAGGACCAGACCGACATCGAAGGCTTCGCCGTGCTGGAGCCGCTCGCCGATGGCTTCCGCAACTGGCAGAAGGCCGATTACGCCGTCGCTCCCGAAGAGCTGCTGCTCGACCGGGCGCAGCTGATGGGCCTGACCGCGCAAGAGATGACCGTGCTGGTCGGCGGCTTGCGCGTGCTGGGGGCCAACCATGGCGGCAGCGCCAAGGGCGTCTTCACCACCCGCCCCGGTGCCCTGACCACCGACTTCTTCGTGACCCTGACCGACATGGGCAACAAATGGGTTCCGACCGGGCGCAACAGCTATGACATCGTGGACCGCAAGTCGGGCGCGGTGAAGTTCACCGCCAGCCGCGTGGACCTCGTGTTCGGCTCGAACTCGATCCTGCGCGCCTATGCCGAGGTCTATGCCCAGGACG
>CALKAA010000327.1 GCA_937983495.1 uncultured Gemmobacter sp.
CTGGAGTTCAGACGTGTGCTCTTCCGATCTCCTGCCGCTGCGACCGGTGGTGTTGGGCAGGTCGTCCTCCAGCGGCAGGGCCAGCCAGCCATCCAACTGGCCCAGCCGCAGCGGTGCCCCTTGCCAGCGCAGGGTGAGCCGGGCATCGGCGCCGCTTTCCACCAGATCCAGCCGACAGGCGCGCAGCCCCTGCCCCGCCGCCAGTTCAGCCCCCAGACGGCCCGCAAGGCCGATGATCTCGAAGCCGTTGCAGCGCAGCAGCAAGGGCGGCAGGGTGCCGGTTTCGACGGTCATCCCCGCAGCCTCAAGCCGCGCGACAATGCCATCCACCAGATCAGAGGCCCGGATCGGGGCCAGTGGCAGGCTGTCGGCCCCGCCCTCGTCATGGCGTTGCGCGAGATCGTTGACCGCATGCGCCAGCCGCGCCACCTCGTCGCGCAGGGCGCTTTCCAGATCAGCGGGCAGCGCCTCGCCCTCGGGCAGCACCCCCAGAAGCGCGCCGATATTGGCCGCCGGGCGGCGCACGCGGTCGAACACCTCGGCGAGCAGGGTGGAGATGCGCGCCCGCGCCGCCAGATCGGCCGTCACATCGCGCAGCGTCAGCACATAGCCGCCACCGTCGAGCAACCGCATCCGGCCCGCCAGAACCCGCGCCCCGGCCCTGGTGGTGCAGAGAATATCAGAGGCCGCATCGGGATCGCCCGCCAGCCGCAGCCGCTCATGGGCGTGACGCAGCGGGCCATCATGCAGATAATCAAACAGCCGCCGATCCAGACCGGGGGCGGCATTGCCCCCCAGCAGGGCCGAAGCCGGGCCGTTATAGAACACAAGCTGATGTTCGGCCGAACACAGCAGCACCCCCACCGGCACATCCGAGAGCAACGCCTCGAGCCGGGCCTTCTCGGCGGCCAGGCGGGTGGTTTCGCGCGCCACCGCCTCGGCCAGGGCATTGCGGGTTTCAGCCAGACTGGCCGCCGCCGCCGTGGCTGCCGGGGCCAGATCGCCAAGATACTGGGCGATGCGGCTATCCAGCGCGCCCGAAACATCGGCATGCGCCCGCGCCCGCAGCGCGCCGGACAGCACATCAATCGGTTTCGCCACATTGACATCGAACAGATACCAGACCCAGGTGACCAGACCCAGCACCACCGCCCCAGCCAACATCCCCACCTGCACAAAGGCGTTCAGGGTCTCGGGCGTGCCAAGCTGGCGATAGCCAAAGACCAGACCACCGGTCAGCCCCGCCAGCGCACCAAAGGCCAGACCTGCGAAGATCAGAAAGATCCGCAGCCGCAAACTGAGGTTTTGCAACATGGTTCAGGCCCCGCTGCCCAGCAGACGGCGCACCTCGGTGCGCAATTCGTTCAGCTCGAAGGGTTTGGAGATGAAGCCATCGGCCCCGAGCGCCAGCCCTTTCTGCCGCTCCACCACCGAGCCGCGCGCGGTCATCATCAGGATTTTGACATCGGCCAAAGCCGGGTCCAGCCGCACGCCCTGACAGATTTCATAGCCCGAAACCTCGGGCAGCATGACATCCAGCAAGACCAGATCGGGCCGGGTTTCGCGGATGCGCGGCAGGGCCTCGGCCCCATTGGCGATCCGGTCATTGTGATAGCCCTCGCGGCTCATCAGATAATTCAGCGCGAGCGCGATATTGTCCTCATCCTCCACCACCAGAATTCGGTGCTGGCTCCCCCCTTCGGCCATATCAACCCTCCCGGCAGGCCGCCTTTGTTACCGGATCGTTGGCATCGGCCGGTTGCCAATCGGCACCGGTCAGAACGCCTTCGGGCGTGATTTCCACGCCTTCCACGATCGCCACACGCCGCAGACCGGCGCAGTCCACCGCCAGATACCCGTCCTCCACGGGTTTCCAGCGGCCAAAGTTATAGACCCGCGCCAGCCGCAGTTCCGGCTTGGCCGGATGCGGGGCCAGTCTGGTCGTGTCCATCGCCAGAAAGCGCGTGGTCAGCGGCACGGCAAAGCTCCACGGGCGCAGGCCCTGCGGGCTTTCGTCTTTCCAGACCACCTCGAACCCCGGCGGCAGTTCGCCGGATACGCGGTTGAACCAGTCATATTCCAGCCAGACCGTCGTGCCGATCAGCGCAAAGGCCGCCCCGAAAGGCATGGCCCATTTGGGCAAGGCGGGGATCAGTTTGCGCAGCATCAGAACGATGCCTGCGGCCCCGATGGCTGCCACCACTGCGGCAAGGAATTCAAAGATCATTCGCGGTCCTCAAGAGCGGGCGCCACGGGCAGAGCCGATGGCGGATTGCATGGTGCGCACCACGACGAAAGCGTCGCGCAGATGGCTGCGTTCAAAGTCTGACAGATCGTAGGGGGCCAGAAAATTGTCGGGCTTGCGGTCAGACCGGATCAGACGGGCCTGATTTTCCAGCCGGGTTTGGGCGATCAGGTCATAGGCCTCGATCAGATCCCGCGCCCCGGAGGCCGAGATCACGCCCGCGCCTTCGGCGGCTTCCAGCCGGGCACGGGTATTGGCGGGTTCAAGTTGCCCGATCAGCGCATAGACGCGCCCCAGATCGGTAACGGGGACCACGCCGTTATGCTTCATGTCGATATGGTTCTTGTGCTCGCCCGTGCGGATGGTGGCAAAGCCGCGCAACAGGCCAAGGGGCGGCGTATGTTTCAGGCTGTTGGCGATCATATGGGCCACAAAGATCGTGTTCTGGCCTGCGATTGCCAGCGTCTCGGCTTGCAGGTCGCGGAACAGCGACGCCTGACCGCCGATCGGGCGCAGGTCGAACATGACGCTGGCCAGCATCTGCGCCATCGGGTCGGGCGTGGCGATCCAGCCGTGGAAATAGCCCCGCCAGGTGGATTGCCGCGCGCACCAGCGCGGGTTCGTCGCCATCATGTCGCCGGGGCAATAGACATAGCCCACGGCATTGAGCCCGTCACAGACGAACTGCGCCAGCCGGGCGAAATAGGCCATGTCGTCCTCGGTCGCGGCATCATCCACGATCAGGCAATTGTCCTGATCCGAGACCCCGGTCTGTTCCTGCCGCCCCTGACTGCCACAGGCGGCCCAGACATAGGGCACCGGGGCCGGGCCAAGCTCAGCCTCGGCCAGGGCGAGCAGGCGGCGCGTCACGGTATCGGCGATGTCGGTGATGAGCCGGGTCACCACCTCATGCGCGCTGTTGCCGCCCACCAGTTGCACCAGCAGGGCAGGAATGCGCGCGGTGACGGCGGCCATTTCGGCCACGGTCTCGGCCATGGCGGCATCGCGCACCAGCCCGGCCGAGCTGATAGCCTGAAAGCGGGTGAGATCGGTCTGCGTGACCATGCCGACCAGCCGCCCTTCCTCGATCACCGGCAGATGGCCGATGCGCCGCTCCAGCATCACATGCAGGATGTCGGACCCCAGATCATGCGGCGAGAGGCTGACAGGATCGCGCGTCATCACCGCGCCCACCGGGCCTGCCGGGTCCATCCCGCCCGCCAGAACCTTGTTCGTCATGTCGCGCGTCGTCACGATCCCCAGAAAGCGCCCGGCCTCCTCGATCCCCAGAGAGGAGACATGCGCATCGCGCATCATCGCCGCCGCCTCGGCAATGCTGGCATCAGGGGCAATGACCATGGGCTTGCGCGCCATCAGATCGCCCACCTTTTGCAGGCTGAGATCATGGCGCCGCGCCTCGGCCCGGCCACGGCTGCGGTTGAAGAAGCGCTCGAAGGCCGGATAGGCCCCGATCAGGCGGCGGAATTCCTCGGGGGGCAGCAGGAGCAGGCGCGCAGGTTCGGTTGCCCGCGCGGTGGTCGCGGCGATGCCATCCCGCATCAGGCCGCGTTCGCCAAAGCTGTTGCGCGGCCCCAGGATCGAGACCAGCCCGCCGCTGCCATCCATCACCTCCACTGTGCCGCGTTTGATGATGTAAAGGCCGGGAAGCGGGGTGCCGGCCTGATACACTTCGTCACCGGCGGCATAGTCCCTGCGGCTGAAAGAAAGGGCGACACGCGCCATCTCGTCCCGCGGCAGGCTGTCATAGGGATGAACCGTCTCAAGAAAGGCCAGAATGGCAGAGTCCGGGCTTTGGGTCATGGGCCGTCATCCTTTGGGCTGACACGCCCCCGCATCGGGGGACGTGTCGGGGTTGGGGTCGGGGCCTTGTTGGCGCAGGATGGACGCGCCGTCCATGTTCCAGATCAAGGCTGCGCAAATCTTCTGCGCCCCGAAACTCTGCTGCGCCCCGAAAGGCGCAGCATTATCGTTTGGTGCGACTGGTCAGTGCGACTGGGCAGCCCCTGCGCCTTTCGGCACGCGGATGGAGTCGACCAGATCAACCACATCTTGCGGCGGGGCTTTGGTCATGCCCGACACCACGAAGGCGGTGGCAAAGTTCAGAGCCGCACCAACAGTGCCGATCGACAGCGGCGAGATACCGAACAGGTAGCTGGCCGGAACGTCGGGCAGATTGTTGGTGCCGGGGATGAAGAACCAGCCCTTGTAGATGAAGATGTAGACCGAAGTGAACACCAGACCCACCAGCATACCGGCAATCGCGCCTTCCTTGTTCACCCGCTTGGAGAAGATCCCCATCATCAGAACCGGGAAGATGGTCGCGGCAGCCAGACCGAAGGCCAGAGCCACGGTTTGCGCGGCAAAGCCGGGCGGGTTCAGACCCAGCAGGGTGGCCACGAGGATCGCACCGGCCATCGAGATACGGGCGGCCAGAAGCTCGCTTTTCTCGCTGATGTTCGGGTTGATCGAACCTTTGATGAGGTCGTGGCTGATGGCCGAGGAAATGGCCAGCAGCAGGCCCGCAGCGGTGGACAGAGCCGCAGCCAGAGCGCCGGCGGCGACGATGGCGATCACCCAACCCGGCAGGGCGGCGATTTCGGGGTTGGCCAGCACCATGATGTCATTGTTCACGGTGGTCAGCTCGTTCCCTTTCAGGCCCATTTCGGCAAAGGTCTTGCCCGAGGTGCCCACTTGCGCTTCGGCCAGCAGGGCCTCGCGGGCGGCGGTCAGCTCGGCCACTTTGGCGTCATCCTTGGCCTTGGTGGCGTCAGCGATGGCCTTGGTGTTGGCGGCCAGCGGCGCCGGCTCGTTCACATACTGGATCTGACCGTCGCCGTTCAGGTCTTTCATCGCCAGAAGGCCGGTTTTCTCCCAGGTTTTCACCCAGGCGAGTTCGGGCTTGCTGTCGATGTCGGCGCGGGTGATGGCCGGGCCGTCGAAGGCACTTCCGGTGATGGCTGCGGGCCACATGGTGGTGGACAGGTTCAGGCGGGCCATCGACCCCACGGCAGGTGCCACGGTGTAGAGCAGCGCGATGAACACCAGCGACCAACCGGCCGAGGAACGGGCATCAGCCACTTTCGGCACGGTGAAGAAGCGGATGATGACATGCGGCAGACCCGCGGTGCCGATCATCAGCGACATGGTGAACAGGAACATGTTGAAGTAGTTGGAGCTGTCGGCGGTATAGGCCTTGAAGCCCAGTTCCGTCACCACGGCATCCAGCTTGGCCAGGAAGGCCACATCGCCACCCGACGGCGCATAGGAGCCGATCAGGCCCAGTTGCGGCAGGAACGACCCGGTCAGTTGCAGCGAGATGAACAGGGCCGGAATGGTATAGGCCACGATCAGCACGACATATTGTGCAACCTGGGTGTAGGTGATGCCCTTCATGCCGCCCAACACGGCATAAGCGAACACGAGCGCCGCGCCGATCCACAGGCCGGTGCTGGTATCCACTTCGAGGAAGCGGGCAAAGGTCACGCCCACGCCGGTCATCTGCCCGATCACATAGGTGACCGAGATGACGATGAGGCAGATCACGGCCAGCAGACGCGCGCCGCCCGAATAGAAGCGGTCGCCCACGAATTCCGGCACGGTGAACTTGCCGAACTTGCGCAGGTAAGGGGCGAGCAGCAGCGCCAGCAGCACATAGCCGCCGGTCCAGCCCATCAGGAAGGCCGAGGCTTCATAGCCGCCAAAGGCGATGATGCCGGCCATCGAGATGAAGGAGGCAGCCGACATCCAGTCAGCGCCAGTGGCCATGCCGTTCATGACCGGGGGCACGCCCTGGCCTGCGGCATAGAATTCTGCGGTGGAGCCCGCGCGGGCCCAGACTGCAATCCCGATGTAGAGGGCGAAGGTAAGCCCCACCACGATCAGGTTGAGGGTAAACTGATCCATCTGTCCCCTGCTCCCTTACTCGTCCACGCCGTGATCTTTGTCGAGCTTGTTCATCTTCCAGGCATAGGCGAAGATCAGCACGAGAAAGACGTAGATCGACCCGTTCTGGGCCATCCAGAACCCGAGATCGGCACCGCCGACCATGATGCCCGAAAGCGCGGGCCGCAGGATGATCCCCATCCCGAACGAGCACGCAAACCAAACTGCCAACGAGATCAAGATGACCCGGACGTTTGCGGCCCAATAGGCGTTGGACGATGTTTTGTCCGCCATGAGTGCTACTCCCTGTTTTGTTTCCTTTCCCGCTCCCCTTCCCCGAGGGATGCGGGCCTCCCCTTATGCCGATACGCGGGTGACAATGGCGGCCAGACCGGCGCGAATGTCGGCAATGGCCCCCATCGCGTTGATCCGTTCCAGCACGCCTTGCTGCGCGTAATAGGCGATCAGTGGCGCCGTCTGGGCGTGATAGGCTTTCAGCCGTTCGCGCACAGTTTCGGCATTATCGTCGGCACGACGTTTGAAGGCCGTGCCGCCGCATTTGTCACAAGTGCCTGCCACGGCAGGTTTCTTGAATTCGTCATGGTAGCCTTCGCCACAGGTGCCGCAGGTGTAGCGGCCCGAGACCCGGCCCACCATCGCCTCGTCATCCACCTCCAGACTGATGGCGGCGGTGACGGCGAGACCCACTTGCGCCAGCAGCCCGTCCAGTGCGGCGGCCTGCCCGTCGGTGCGGGGAAAGCCGTCAAGGATGATGCCGCGCGCCACATCGGGCTGCGCCATGCGGTCCTTGAGGATCGCCAGCACGATCTCGTCGCTGACCAGTTGCCCGGCCTCCATCACCGCCTTGGCCAATTGCCCTGCGGCGGTGCCCTGTGCCACAGCGGCGCGCAGCAGGTCGCCGGTGGAGAGTTGCACCAGCCCGAAATCTTCTTCGAGCATGCGGGCCTGCGTGCCCTTCCCGGCACCCGGAGGCCCGAGAAGGATGAGAACGGCGGCTTTGGTCAGGGTTTCCGTCATCGGCTCAGCCCTTGTTCGCGCGGTTGGCGATCAGGTCATCGACCACCGAAGGATCGGCCAGGGTCGAGGTGTCGCCAAGGCTGCCGAAGTCATTCTCGGCGATCTTGCGCAGGATGCGGCGCATGATCTTGCCCGAGCGGGTTTTCGGCAGGCCGGGTGCCCATTGGATGACATCGGGCGAGGCGATCGGGCCGATCTCGGTGCGGACCCATTTCACCAGATCCTTGCGCAGCTCCTCGGAGGGCTGCTGATCGTTCATCAGGGTGACATAGGCGTAGATGCCTTGGCCCTTGATGTCATGCGGGTAACCCACCACGGCGGCCTCGGCCACGGCGGCATGGGCGACCAGCGCACTTTCGACCTCGGCGGTGCCCATGCGGTGCCCGGAGACGTTGATCACATCATCGACGCGGCCGGTGATCCACAGATAGCCGTCCTTGTCGCGGCGGCAGCCGTCACCGGTGAAGTAATAGCCGCGATACTGGGCGAAGTAAGCCTCCTGGAAGCGGTCATGGTCGCCCCAGAGCGTGCGCATCTGGCCCGGCCAGCTGTCGGAGATGCACAGCACGCCCTCGGCCTCGACCTCATCCTGCCGTTTGGCGGTGGCGGCATCCAGCACGACAGGCTTCACGCCAAAGAAGGGCAGCGTGGCCGAACCGGGCTTGGTGGGGGTGGCATAGGGCAGCGGCGTGATCATGTGGCCGCCGGTTTCGGTCTGCCAGAAGGTATCGACGATGGGGCATTTGCCCTTGCCGACATGCTTGTCATACCAGACCCAGGCCTCGGGGTTGATGGGTTCGCCCACCGAACCGAGGATGCGGAGCTTCGACAGGTCGTGCTTCTCGACCCATTCCGGCCCCTGCCCCATCAGCGAGCGGATGGCGGTCGGCGCGGTGTAGAACTGGGTCACGCCATGCTTGGCGCAAACCTCCCAGAAGCGGCCGGCATCGGGGAAGGTGGGCACGCCTTCAAACATGATGGTGGTGGCGCCATTGGCCAGCGGACCATAGATGATGTAGCTGTGGCCGGTGACCCAACCCACATCCGCCGTGCACCAGAACACGTCGCCTTCCTGATAGTCGAAAGTGTATTGGTGGGTCATCGCGGCGTAAACGAGGTAACCGCCGGTGGTATGCACCACGCCCTTCGGCTTGCCGGTGGAGCCGGAGGTGTAGAGGATGAACAGCGGATCTTCCGCCCCCATCGGGCGCGGCGGGCATTCCGGGCTGACCATGTCCATCATCAGCTTCACATCGACATCACGCCCCTCGACCCAGGAGGTCTGGTCGCCGGTGTGCTTCACCACAAGGCAGCGCACCTTGTCGGAGCAATGCAGCAGCGCGGCATCGGTGTTCGATTTCAGCGGCGTGCGCTTGCCGCCGCGCGGGGCGGTGTCGGCGGTGATGACGATCTTGGCGCCGCAATCATTGATACGGTTGGCCAGCGCATCGGGCGAGAAGCCTGCGAAGACGATGGAATGGATGGCCCCGATGCGGGCACAGGCCAGCATGGCATAGGCGGCCTCGGGGATCATCGGCAGATAGATCACCACGCGGTCGCCGCGCATGACGCCCTGCGAGAGCAGGACGTTGGCCATGCGGTTCACCTTCTCGGACAGTTCCTTGTAGGTGATGTGCTGGGCCGGGGTGCCTGGATCATCGGGTTCAAAGATGATCGCGGTTTGCAGCGCGCGGTCTTTCAGGTGGCGGTCGATGCAGTTGACGGAGGCATTCAGCACGCCATCCTCGAACCATTTGATCGAGACCTTGCCAAAGGTGAAATCGGTGTTCTTGACGCGGGTATAGGGCTTGATCCAATCCAGCCGCTGACCCTCGCGGCCCCAGAAGGCGTCAGGGTCATTCACCGACTCGGAATACATGGCGCGATATTTGGCGGTATCGGCATGGGCCTTGTCGTAACCGGTGGGCACGTCGCGGACAGTCGGCGCCAGTTCGGCGGGCTGCTGGGTCATCGTCTCTTCCCTCGTCATATCCGTGACCCTGCCCGAAAACGAGCGCAGGTCCTCTTCCCTGACGGAAGTGTAAACTATTTTGCCACCTTCGCGTAACCCCTTTTCTTTATTGATTTTTCCTGTAAATTCTTTAACTGCAAATGCGCGAAAACTGTAAAGTGTGAAAATTTTGTGTTCAGATTGACAAGTCTTTTCAACAGCCTGCGCCCATCACGGCGGCGTGAATGTGACGCCACGGAAAATGATAGCGCAAACAGCCCCCGAAGGGCCGCCGGGCATGCCGCAGCGCAGCGAGACCGGCGGCGGAATCACTGGCGGAATCACTGGGGCGGCAGGG
>CALKAA010000328.1 GCA_937983495.1 uncultured Gemmobacter sp.
CCCGTCCGCGCCCGCCGCCACCGGCAAACCGTCCAGCCGCAGCGCCGCATAGGCCATCAGCTGCGCCGGGCCGTCATGCAGATCGGCACCCACCTGCCGCAAGGCCTGATCCTGCGCCGCCGCCACCCTGGCCGAGGCCCCCTGCACCCGCAGCCGCAAGGCATTGTTATGGCCAGACAATTCCTCCAGCGCCAGCACCTGCCGCTCCAGCTCTGCCCGCTGGCCGGCGATCACCGCACTGCCGCGTGCCACGATCCCCCACAGCGTCAGCGCAATGCCGCCAAACACCGCCGCCACTGTGGCCCAACTGCGCCGCCGGGCCTGCGCGATGTCCTCCAGCAACCCATCGGCGCGCTCATAGAATTCGATCACCCCGATCACCCGGCCAGACCACGCCTCGCGCACCGGGCTGTAGATCTCCAACAGCCGCATGCCCAGCGCCGCCTCGCCCACATTTTCCGCAGCATCCAGCTCCGACAATTCCGCCGCCACCTGCCCGGCCCAGGCCTGGCGCAGATGCTCATCCACCTCGAAACGCTGGCCCAGCAAACTGTGATCCGAGGCATCGACGATCAGCCCGCCTGCCTTCCAGATCTTGTAAGACACCACCCGCTCGCCCAGCGCCGTGGTCTCGAACACCTCATCCAGCGCGCGATGCGCCAAGGGGCTCAGCTCGTCACTCGCCGCAAGGTCCTGGCTCAGCGGCGAGATGAAACTTTCCATATACAGCGCCGTGGCATTGGCCCAGTTGCGCACCACCGCATCCTCGATGCGCATGGCCACCCATTGCCCGACCACCAGCATGGCGATCAGCATGACAACGCCCCCGGCAAGGGCGAACTGGGCCGAGAGCGAGGCCTCGCGCCAACGGGAAATCAGGCTCCTCATGGCCCCGTTCTAGCGCGCTGAACGCCGCGCCGATACGGGCCAAGGTCGGATCACTTCTTTTTATCGGCTTTCGCTTCCAAAGCGGCCAGACGGGCGGAAAGCGCCTCGTTTTCCTCGCGCGCCTTCTGAGCCATCGCGCGCACGGCGTCGAATTCCTCGCGGCTGACAAAATCGCGATCGGCGAGCCAGCGGTCCATCAGGCTTTTCACCGCCGTTTCGGCCTCGGTCTTCGCGCCCTGCGCCACGCCCATGGCATTGGTCATCAGTTGCGAAATGTCGTCGAGGATCTTGGCGCGGGTCTGCATGGGAAAACTCCTGTCCGTTGCTGCCTATATGCGGTGCGCGCGGCCTGCCTGCAAGAGGCGGCCCACAGATGCGCTGCCATGTCGCCCCCATGATGCCCCGGCTGTTCCCCCGATGTTGACAATAGCCCGGCCCCGCCCGACAACCAGACCAAAGCCGGAGACCCGCATGAGCATTCCCTTCCCCGAAATCTCTCCCGAGATCTTCGCGATCGACCTGTTCGGGTTTCATCTGGCGCTGCGCTGGTATGCGCTGGCCTATATCGCGGGCCTGCTCATCGGCTGGCAACTGGTGCTGCGCGCCATCCGCATGCCGCGCCTCTGGCCCGGCGGCACCCCGCCCCTCACGCCCGAGCAACTGGACCGCCTGCTCACCTGGGTCATCCTCGGCGTGGTGATCGGCGGGCGGCTCGGTTTCGTGCTGGTCTATCAGCCGGGCTATTACCTCAGCCATCCGATGGAGATTCTGAAAGTATATGAAGGCGGCATGTCCTTTCATGGCGGTTTCCTGGGCGTCGTGGTGGCGGGCCTGATCTTTTGCCGGCGCGAGGGGCTCCCGCTTCTGCCCATGGCCGACCTGCTGGCCATCGCCGCACCCGTGGGCCTGTTCCTCGGGCGCATCGCCAATTTCATCAATGCCGAGCTTTGGGGCCGCGCCACCACCCTGCCCTGGGGCGTGGTCTTCCCGTCGCTTTGCACCGATCCCGCCCGTCAGGGCTGCCCCACCCCCGGCGCGTGGTTCTATACACCGGGCGAACCCGCCCGCCATCCCAGCCAGCTTTACGAGGCCGGGCTGGAAGGCCTGCTGCTGGGCCTCGTGCTGTTCTGGCTCGCCTTCCGGGCGCGCAGCGCCTTCCACCGCCCCGGCCTGATCGCCGGAACCTTCTTTGCGGGCTATGGGCTGGCTCGCTTCATGGTGGAATTCGTCCGCCAGGCGGATGCGCAATTCATCACGCTCGACAATCCTCTGGGCCTCTACCTCCATTTCAATGGCTACGGGCTGACAGCCGGGCAGCTGCTGTCGCTGCCCATGATCCTCGCCGGAGGTTACTTTATCGTTAAGGCCCGCCATGCCACAGCCCAACCCGCTTGAGGCCCTGCTGATCCGCCGCATCCGCGCCACCGGCCCGCTCACGCTGGCCGAGTATATGGCCGAATGCCTGCTGCACCCCGAACACGGCTATTACACCACCCGCCCGCCCTTCGGCACGCAGGGCGATTTCATCACCGCCCCCGAGATCAGCCAGATGTTCGGCGAGCTGCTGGGCCTTTGCCTCGCGCAACACTGGCTCGACCATGGCCGCCCCGATCCCTTCACCCTGGCCGAGCTTGGCCCCGGACGCGGCACGCTGATGGCCGATCTCCTGCGCGCCACCCGCGGCGTGCCGGGCTTCCACAGCGCCGCCCGCGTCACGC
>CALKAA010000329.1 GCA_937983495.1 uncultured Gemmobacter sp.
GGCCCGCCATGGGCGGGGCAGGCGCTGGTCGGCGGCCTTTGGGGCCACCGGCGTTCAGGCTGAAAGGGCATCGCATGGTCTCGGCGATGGCCGAGACCACTTTGGCCGCCCTCAATCCAGCTTGCGGGCCTCGCCCACCAGCATGATCGGGATGCCATCACGCACCGGAAAGGCAAGGCTGGCCGCGCGTGAGATGAGCTCCTGACGCTCGGCATCCCAGGTCAGTTGCGCCTGCGTCACCGGGCAAACCAGCGATTCCAACATGCGGCGGTCGGTCGGGTCGGTCATTGCAGGGGGTCTCCTTCGGTGCCGCCGCGCAGGGCGATTTCCATCAGCGTCACCAGCGTCTCGCGCCGGGTGGAGAGCGACGGGGCCTCCAGCAATGCCTGCTTGTCCGCTGCGCTGAACGGGCACAGCATGGACAGCGTGGTGATCAGCAATTCGGGTTCGGCCTCTTTCAGCCCGTCCCAATCAGTCGAAAGCCCCTCGGCCTCGAAATAGCGCGCGAGCAACCGCAGGAACCCGGCACGGTCAAAGCCCGCATCGCTCTCGGCCCCCGCCAGATCGCGGGCAAAGGGTGCCCAATCGGCGTGGAAGCGGCGATAGGGTGGAAAGCCCTGCACCTCATCGCGCAACCGGAACCGCGAAATGCCGGTGAGCGTGATCATGTAGCGCCCGTCTTCCGTTTCGGAAAACGCGGTCAGCCGCCCGGCGCAGCCAATGCTGTGCAGCGCCTTGCCCCCGCCCGGCGTCTCATGCGGCTGCACCATGCCAATCAGCCGGTGTTCGGTCTTCAGGCAATCGTTGAGCATCGCCAGATAGCGCGGCTCGAAGATATGCAGCGGCAGCCGCCCGCGCGGCAGCACCAGCGCGCCGGGCAGCGGAAACACCGGAATCACCTCGGGCAGATCAAGCGGGCGCGGCATGTGGCGCGTCAGGCGTAGATCATCGACGAGAGCCGGCGGCGACCCTTCAGCACGATCGGGTCTTGCGGCTTCAGCGCGTCGAAAATGGTGAAAAGCTGGGTGCGGGCGGCACCGTCGTTCCATTCGCGGTCGCGGCGGAACAGCTCCAGCAACTCGTCCACCGCCTCCTCGACCTTGCCCGCCGCATTCAGCGCCACAGCCAGATCGAAGCGCGCCTGATGATTGCCCGCATCGGCCTCCACCGCAGCGCGCAATTCGGCCTCGGGGCCGGCATTGGCCGCCTGTTTCGCCAGTTCGATCTGGGCGCGGGCGGCTTCGATTTCCTTGGCACCGGCAATCTTGGCAGGCACGCCCGACAGGAAAGCCTCGGCCTGTTCCAGATTGCCTGCCGCCAGATGGGCACGGATCAAGCCGCCAAAGGCCGCCGCATTCTCTGGCTCCTCTCCCAGAATGGCCGCAAAGATCTCAGCAGCCGAAACGGCATCGCCTTCTCCGAGCGCCTGTTCGGCCATGGCCAGTGCCTCGCCTAAACCACCATCGCCGGCCATGGCCGCCACGCGGTCGATGAACTTCTGAATCTCCGACCCCGGCAACGCCCCTTGAAAACCATCCACCGGCTGGCCCTGCCAGAAGGCATAGACCGTGGGGATGGATTGCACGCGCAATTGCCCGGCGATCATCTGGTTCTTGTCCACGTCGATCTTGACCATCCTGACCCGGCCCTTGGCCGCGATCACCGCCGCCTCCAGCGCCGGGCCGAGGGTCTTGCACGGCCCGCACCAAGGGGCCCAGAAGTCCACAATGACCGGCACCTCGCGGCTGGCTTCGATCACATCCGCCATGAAGGTGGCCTCAGACGTGTCCTTGATCAGATCGGTTTGCGGGGCGGCGAGATCGGTTTGTCCGAACATGGGGTCCTCATGCGCAAAGGCGTTTGCCCTTATATGGGGCGGGGCGCGTGAAAGGCCAAGAGCCTTTACGGCTTCGTAGCGGGGCGGCTAGGTTGATCGCCTGAAAAGGAGCCCGATATGCCGACGATCCTGACCTTTGGTGACAGCAACACCCATGGCACGCCGCCCATGACCGACCGGGTGCTGCGCGCACGCCACGGGCGCGACATCCGCTGGCCACAGGTCATGGCGCGTGAGCTGGGCTGGGATCTGGTAGAGGAGGGGCTGCCGGGGCGCACCACGCAGTTTGACGATCCGGTGATGGATGGGCTGATGAATGGCTTTCCCGCGCTACGCCAGGCGCTGCAAAGCCATGGGCCGCTGGATGTGCTGACCCTCATGCTGGGCACCAATGACGTGAAAACCCGCTTTGGGGCGACGCCCGCGCAAGTCATGGCCGGTATGGCGGCGCTGCTGGATCTGGCGACGGGCCTGGAAATGCAAGACCGTCATGGTGGCTTTCGCGTGTTGCTGATCTGCCCGCCGCCGGTGCTGGAAACCGGCGTTCTGGCCATGGATTTCTGGGGGGCGAGAGCGAAGTCACAGGCGCTGCCGCCGCTTTACGCCGCACTGGCCGCCTCGCGCGGGGTGGGGTTTCTGGATGCGGGCGAGGTGATCGCCGTCAGCCCGGTCGATGGCGTGCATTTCGACGCCGCCGCCCATCTGGCGCTTGGCGCGGCGGTGGCCGAGGCCGTGCGCGGGCTTTAATCCCTCACAGATCCAGCAGACCCGCCGCCGTCCAGCCGGCAATCACAAGATCGGTGATCCCATCGGAAAGCACCGCCCCTGCCGCACTGTCGGTGAGGGTAAAGGTCTCTGCCGCGATCTGATCGGCCAGCCATTCGCCGGACACCACCTGCTCGTCGATCGTCAATTGATCGCGGCGGCTGAAATCTGCAATCACGATGTCGGCCCCGCTTTCCCCTGCAAATCCTTGCACATCAAAGCTGTCACGCCCCGAGCCGCCACGCAGGGTTGTCTGGCCGTTTTCATGTGCAATGACCGTCAACACATCCGCGCCATGCCCGCCATGCAGCATACTGTCGCCGCCGTTCATATCGGTCAGGGTCAGCACATCAATCCCATTGCCACCGAACATATTGACGCCGTCGGTTCCAATCATCACGTCATGGCCATTGCCGCCATAGAGCGTCACGCCGCCAGCGCGCTGTGTCGTCCAATCAAAGCTGGCAGTCAGCCAGTCATTGCCAGCCCCGCCCAGCACGATGCCTTCGCGGATGTCGGTAACACGATCATTGCCGCCAAGGGCACGGATCACGATATCTTGCGGGGAGTCGGGGGCGAAGCTGAGGGTGACGCCAAAGCGGTCTGTATCGCCATATCGGATCAGTTCGCTGCGGGCATTGCCGGTGAAAACGGGCATGGGGCACTCCAATCGTTACATTGGATTGAGGCTAGCCATATACATGTGGATCGGCAAGTCGCGGCTTTAGCCGATCTCGCCGCGCGCCCCGCCGGTTTGCCCGCGATCCATCAGCAGGTGATCGAGGATCACACAGGCCATCATTGCCTCGCCCACCGGTACGGCGCGGATGCCCACGCAAGGGTCATGGCGGCCCTTGGTGATCAGCTCCACCTCGTCGCCCGCCGTGGTGATGGTGCGGCGCGGGGTGAGGATCGAGGAGGTCGGTTTCACCGCAAAGCGCACCACCACATCTTGCCCGGTGGAGATGCCGCCCAGAATGCCGCCCGCATGGTTCGACAGGAATTCCGGCCCGTTCGGCCCCATGCGGATCTCGTCGGCATTCTCGACGCCGGTCAGGCTGGCGGCGGCCATGCCCTCGCCGATCTCCACCGCCTTCACGGCATTGATCGACATCATGGCGGCGGCCAGATCGCTGTCCAGTTTCGCGTAAAGCGGTGCGCCAAGGCCCGCAGGCACGCCGGAGGCCACCACCTCGATCACCGCGCCCACCGAATTGTGGTTCTTGCGCAGGTCATCGAGATAGACCGCCCAATCGGCGGCGGCGGTGGCGTCGGGGCACCAGAACGGGTTCTGCTCGATCTGGGGGGCGTCAAAGCGGCTGCGGTCAATGGCATGCGGGCCAACCTGCACCATATAGCCGGTGATCTTCAGCCCCGGCACCAACTGCGCCAGCACCGCCCGCGCCAGATGCAGCCGCAGTCCGGTGCCGGTGTGCGCCCGCACCAACCGCTGCTGTGTTCCGCGCCAGAAGGGCTGCCCGATGTGTTCTAGATCGCTTTCCGTCAGCCCGATGCCGCTGTCCGCCACACTCAACAGCACATGCGTCCCCAGATTATCCACCGACATGCGAATCTTCCCACCCGGCGGCGTGTAACGAATCGCGTTATCCAGCAGATCGGTCAGCACAATCAAACTCTGGTAGAAATCCGCCCGTGCCAGCGGCACAATATCCGGTGCTTGAATCGTCACATCTTGGTTGAACTCCCGCGCCCGGTCACGCATTCGCTCCCACGCTTCCGTCAGCAAATCCGTCGAGAGGAAGTTGACCGGCTCGATGCGCATCTTGCCCTCGCGCAGCGCCATCATTTCCTGCACTGCGTCCAGCACTGCGAAAGCCCGGTTCGTGTTCT
The DNA here is from genome assembly GCA_937983495.1 of uncultured Gemmobacter sp. Taxonomy (GTDB): domain Bacteria; phylum Pseudomonadota; class Alphaproteobacteria; order Rhodobacterales; family Rhodobacteraceae; genus Gemmobacter. Next base: position 4,454 of record CALKAA010000329.1, read on the forward strand.
CTTGAATCGCTTGCAGCCACGTATCCTGTTCCGATGTGATCTGCCCCAGCAGCCCGCCCTGCACCAATTCCGCCCGTCCCCGAATGGCGACCAGCGGCGGGCGCAGCGCGTCGTTCAACCCTTTGAAGATGGTATCGCTCGCCACAGCCTCCACCGGCGCGGCTCCGACCGACGGCGTATCCTCGGCTTGCGGCATGTCCATCGCATAGGCCGGCTCGACGATCGGTTGGAAGTAGCCGTCGTCCTCCACTGCACTCGCCGCCACACTTTGCTCCATCGCCAGTGATTGCAGATAAGCGTTCTCTGCCGCCAATGTTTGCAGCAGCGCCATCACCTGCGCCAGCTTCGCGCCCGTGCTAGCCGGTGCCGCCCCTTGCAGCCGCTTCAGTATCTCTACTGCCTGATTCAGACTGATTTCCGGTTCGCTCACGTTCTCTTATTCCATCCAGTGCTGCCAGCCAACACGTTCATTTTGACCATAGCACATTACCCGCCATCCGGCGCGGTATTTCCCTTGTCGAATGTCTAATTATTCCTGAATTTTCCGCCCGCCTTACGACATGCCCATCAGCGTCACCGTGAAGGTCGTGCCTTTGCCCGCTTCACTTTCCGCCGTCACCGTCCCGCCCAGCAGTTCGATGATGCCGTAAGCAATCGGAATACCCAGCCCGCTGCCCTTGAACCCCAGCACCACCTCATTGTCACCCCGGTAGTAGGGCGTTCCCAGCTTCGCCAGTTCTTCCGCGCTCATGCCGATGCCGTTGTCGCTGATGACGATCTTCAGCCGGCTGCCCTCGCCGCTGGCGCTCAAGCGCACATGCCCGTCCGTCGGGCTGTAGCGCAGCGCGTTCTCCACCAGCTTATTCAGCGCTTTCACCAGCAAATCCGTGTCCACGTTCAGCAGCGGCAGCCCCTGTGGAATATCCAGCTCCAGCGTCCGCCCCAATTCTGCCGCCGTCGGCCCCATCGCCTTTTCCACCATCATGGCGATGTTCTTGAACATATCCATCTTGGGCGCGACCTTCAGCGTCTTGTTCCACAGCTTGCTCATGTCGCTCACGTCCATCAGCAGCGACTCCATCCGCTTGGTATTGGTGCGGATCGTGCCGAGGAACTGCTTTTGCATATCGTTCAGCTCGCCCATCGCCGCGTTCCCCAGCATATCGCCGTAACCGCGAATGCTCGTCAGCGGCAGCCGCAGATCATGAAACCCGTGCGTCAGCATCGTCCCCAGCTTCTGCCGGTAATCATCCAGATCAGGCGGCGCGGCTTGGGCGGCGCTGGCCTGTTCTTCCTCGGCCTTCGCCAGCAGTTCGCCGATGGCCTCCAACTGTCCTGTCAGCCGTATCGGGATAATCTGCCCCTTACGCGCGGCTTCCGTCAGTTCGTCCAGCAGGCTTCGTGCCTGCGCCAATGCCTCGTTTGTCATGCCACATCCTTTACTGCTTCGGTCGTCTTCAGCCGTTCACGAGCCGCCAATACCGTTCCCCCGGCTGGCCGCCCCCCGCCTGAATCAATGCTGCACGCGTGGCCGCTTCCATCGCCGCCCGATCCTGCCAGAACGTCGAAATCTGCGACTCGTAACAGCCAATCGCCTTCACTTTAGCCTGCACATCCGCCTCGGAGAGCGTCACCAATTCCGGCGACAGCCCAATAGGCGGGTCATTCTCCAAAAAGAAGTTCAGCGCCGCGTTCACAGCGTTTCTGTCGTTGGTATAAGGATACTCTTCGTAAAATTTCAACGCCACCCATGGCATGTACTGGTGCAGCGCCAGCCCCCAGTTGCGCACGATCTGATGATCGACATGATGCCCCGTCCCCAGCGGCGCATAAACCACCACCAGCGGTTCTTCCGGCGGCAGTATAATCGACGGAATCAAGCGGGCTGCCGCGTCTTCCGGGTGCAGCTCCCCGAAGATCGATTCTTCCGTCGGGTAAAGCGCCTCGCCCCGCGCCGACATTCGGTATACGCAGTCCAACCAGACCGACATCACCTCCACTGACGCGCGCAAACTCGTCACCGCCTCGAAGTCCTCACGAATTCGCGCCTGCACCGGATCATCGCCCGCCGCCCACCGGCTGTGCAGATCGCGCACAATCGGGCTGTCCGGCAGCCGCGACGGGGAGGGCACGCCGCCCATCACCGTTTGCACCACCACCGGCTTATTCGCCGTCGTCAGTTGGTGGATCGTGCCGCCGCAGCTCAGCACCGCGTCATCAAAATGTGGAGAAAGAAACAGGTGAATCATATGTTTTTGAAGGCGGTTTGACCCGCTGTCGTAACCCCCTGTTGACTGAATGGCACGCTAGGCGAGTGCTGCCACGCTGAAGCGGAACGTGCTGCCCTTGCCCACTTCGCTCTCAATCTCGATCCGGCTCCCCATCTGCTCCACCAGACTCCGTGTGATCGCGAATCCCAGTCCGGTGCCGGGGCGTGAACGGGTGAAGTCATCCTC
>CALKAA010000330.1 GCA_937983495.1 uncultured Gemmobacter sp.
CGTAGCAGTTGTCACAACCGGGACCGACCTTGGTGCAGCCCGTCACCGGGTTCCAAGTCGCGTCCGTCCATTCGATTTCAGACTTCTGGGCCACCTGCTCGCCTCATCTTTTTTTCGGTAGATTAGCATGCGCTTGACTCAGCACAAAGCACGAACGTCAGTCGGGACGAGAGTGGTCGCCAACTGCAGCCGACCTGCGGCTCAGCATACAGCGTTCGATCCATGTTCCTGCCGCCGTCCAGATGATCTTTCCAACTCGCGTGCGTCACGGATTTCCAAAGGTCATTTGAAATCATAGGCTTGTGGCTGCTAACCGAAACCGAGGCGGTTAACTGGTCCGGAGAATATCGGCCCGGAGAGAACGCCCGTGCGCCTTTCCGGGCGTATGCCGGTTAAGAGCCCCTCCCGCATAACCCTCGAAAACAACGGAAAAATCCGGCCGGAGCCGGATCGGGAGAACGCTTTCGCGAGGGCAAGTGGCGGAGACGAAGGGATTCGAACCCTCGAGACGGTTTCCCGCCTGCACCCTTAGCAGGGGTGTGCCTTCGACCACTCGGCCACATCTCCGCCGCCGGGTTTAGCGGGGTGGTGGGGGAGGGGCAAGCGGAAAAACGGCACCATACGGGTGGTTGGGTAAAAAACATGCGGCGGCGGGTGAAACGGTGTTTCCTTGCCGGTGCGGCTTTGCGTCTTTTCTCATGCGGTCGCCTCGATACCCCTGTTATCCGGCGGCCATCTGGCGCGTTCAGTTCTGGTCTTGCCCGTTGCGATGCTTGCCTTCAGGATGGCGGGATGATGCAAAGCCCCCTGCCCCTGCGGCTTGGCCCTGACACCGCGCGCCATGCCGAGTCGCTCATCGCGTTGTTCTCTGCCACCTTTACAGCCTCGGAAGGGGCGCGGGAGGGGGCGCTGATCGCTGGGCTGGTGCGCGATCTGCTGCGACGCACCCCTCCGGCAGATATGCAGGTCTTTTGCACGCTGGAAGCTGGCGAGGTGCTGGCTTGCGCCATTTTCACGCCGCTGACCTATGCCGAAGACGCGCAGCGGGTCGCTCTGCTGTCACCCATGGCGGTGACGCCTGCAAGGCAAAGGCAGGGTCTCGGGCAGGCCCTGCTGACCCATGCGCTGGCTGAGCTGCGGCAGGAGGGCGTGGATGTGGCAATCACCTATGGCGACCCTGCCTTTTATGGCCGGCTGGGCTTTGCCGTCATGACCGAGGCGCAAGCCCGCGCGCCACTGCCGCTCAGCCTGCCACATGGCTGGCTGGGGCAGGTTTTGCAGACCGGTGGTCCGCCCTGCCTGCGCGGCCCATCCCGCTGTGTGCCTGCGCTGAACCGCGCCGATATCTGGTGAGGCCAGAGCCGCACAGCCCCGAACGCCCGAAGGCCTGGCTGCGCGCCATCGCCCCCTTCCCGCTTGCCCCTGCCTGCCCGCTGCCCTAAACAGGCTTGAGATTTTGAGGGAGGCCCCCATGCGTCGCGTCGTCATCACCGGGATCGGCATTGTATCCCCCATCGGCAACAACGCCACCGAGGTTGAAGCGTCGCTGCGGGCGGGCAAATCCGGCATCGTGTTCGCGCCCGAATATGCCGAACATGGCTTTCGCAGCCAGGTTCACGGGATGCCGCAGATCGTTCTGGAAGACCATATCGACAAGCGCGACCTGCGCTTCATGGGGCCGGGGGCGGCCTATAACTTCCTGGCCATGCAGCAGGCGATTGCCGATAGCGGGCTGGAGGACAGCGATGTCTCGAACGAGCGGACGGGGATCATTGTCGGCTCTGGCGGGCCCTCGACCTCCAACTTCTTTCAGGCGCATCAGATCGTGATCGAGAAGGGCGCGCCCAAGCGCATGGGGCCGTTCATGGTGACGCGCTGCATGTCCTCGACCAATTCGGCCTGCCTGGCCACGCCGTTCAAGATCAAGGGCGTGAACTATTCGATCACCTCGGCCTGTTCGACCAGCGCGCATTGCATCGGCAATGGTGCCGAGCTGATCCAGATGGGCAAGCAGGACATCGTCTTTGCCGGCGGCGGCGAGGAACTGGACTGGACGCTG
>CALKAA010000331.1 GCA_937983495.1 uncultured Gemmobacter sp.
TGGAGTTCAGACGTGTGCTCTTCCGATCTCACTGCTGTTCTGGCCTCTTGTGCGGTGGCGGCCATTCATCACTTTGCGGGGGGCAAATGAGGGTCATTCTGGCGCTGAATGCGGGGTCTTCGACCCTCAAACTGGCGGTATATGGTGTAACGGGAGATACAGTTTCGGGGGGTGAAACGCCCGAAACGGTAACGGGATATACGCTTTTGGCCACCGGCCTTGCCGACCGGATCGGGCCGCGGGGCAGCCTGAGCCTCCAGACGGCGGAGGGGGGCGCGCTGCCCGTCGCCCCCGGCCCGGTGACCAGCCATGCCGAGGCCATGGCACGGGTGATCGAGACGCTGCGGTTGGACCTGCCAGAGGCCGAGGTGGTGGCCATCGGGCACCGGGTGGTGCATGGCGGGGCAGACCACAGCGCGCCGGCGGAAATCACCGAAAGCCTGATCGCCGATCTGGAGCGGCTGAGCCCGCTGGCCCCGCTGCATCAGCCGCATAACATCGCGGGCATCCGGGCGGCGCAGGCGGCCTTTCCGGGCGTGCCGCAGGTGGCGGTGTTTGACACGGCCTTTCACCGCAATCACCCCTGGGTCAATGACACCTTCGCCCTGCCGCGCGCATTGTATGACCGGGGCGTGCGGCGCTATGGCTTTCATGGGCTGAGCTATGACTACATCACCGGCGAATTGGCGCGGGTGGCACCGCATCTGCATGACGGCCGGGTGGTGGTGGCGCATCTGGGCAGCGGGGCCAGCATGTGCGCCATCCAGGGGGGCCGCTCGGTCGCCTCGACCATGGGGTTTTCGGCGCTGGATGGGTTGCCGATGGGCACGCGCTGCGGGCAGTTGGACCCCGGCGTGGTGCTGTATCTGATGCAATCGGAAGGGATGAGCGCCGATCAGGTGGCGGCGCTGCTCTATCAGCAATCGGGGTTGCTGGGGCTTTCGGGCCTGTCGAATGACATGCGGGTGCTGGAGGCCTCGGCCACGGCGGAGGCGGCGCAGGCCATTGATTACTTTGTCTTCCGCATCCAGCGCGAGCTGGGCGGGATGGCGGCGGCGATGGGCGGCATTGATGCGCTGGTGTTCTGCGGCGGGATTGGTGAAAACTCCCGCATGATCCGGGCGCGTGTCTGCGAGCGGGCGGGCTGGATGGGCATTGAGATCGACCATGGGCGGAATGCGCGCAACGATCTGGTGATCTCGTCTGACCTTGCGCGCACCACGGTGATGGTGATTCCGACCGTGGAGGCAGAGGTGATCGTGCGGGCGGCCTTGGCGCTGCTTCAAGCCCGCTCCAGTGAGGCCCTCTCCACCCGGCATTGAAAGCAATTGTTGCGGGCCGAGCGGATGTGCAGATAGCGGGATTGGCGAAGCGGGCCTCGGCCTCGGCGATCAGGGCCGCGGTCGGCACCACGGCCCCGGAGCCATAGACGATGCGGTCATCGGCACCATAGCCGCGCAGGATGTAATCGGGCGCGGTGAGCATGGCGGGCAAGGATGCGCCGCCGCCTTGGGCGCAGGCTTCGGCGCAGAGGAAGATCGGGCCGCATTCGGCATAGGGTTGCAGGGCGGGGAAGGGGCGATGCGCGAGAATGAGCATCCCGGCCCCCTCGGGGATCAGGCCAAGGCAATGGCGGCAGGGATTGGCGGACCCGCTGGCGCGGTGGTGTTCCGCCGCCATGCCATTGGCATCGGGGGCCCCCACCTGCAAGGCCCGCACCAAAGCCGTTTCCATCGCCACGAATTGCACAGCCATATCTGCCTCCTGTTGCTTGGCAAGAGGCATGCCATGCGGGGCGCAGCGCGGCGACCCGGAAGCTGCGGGTTAATCGGCTTTGGCCACCATGCGGCCCATGACGCGGCCGCCGAGGATATGCAGGTGGAAATGCGGCACTTCCTGCACGCCATGAGCCCCGGCATTGGTGATGGCGCGGAAGCCCTCGCCGCCCTCGCCGGGCTGCACGCCCGTCATGGCGCAGATCTGGGCAACGGCGCGGTGAAAATCGACGATCTCGGCCTCGGACGCATCGCGGGCGAAGTGATCATAGGTGACGTAAGGCCCCTTGGGGATCACCAGCACATGCACGGGTGCTTGCGGCGCAATGTCGTGGAAGGCCAGCGTATGCGGGGTTTCCAGCACGGTCTTGTTGGGAATTTCGCCGCGCAGGATGCGGGCGAAGATGTTCTGCGGATCGTAGGAATAGGGCATCGGTCAGTCCACGAAAAGGTAATGGGTTTCTGCGATCCGCTTGGCCTGATCCTTCGGGATGCCGAAGAAGGCGGCCAGCGGGCCGGTGTTCTCCTCCACAGTGGCAGATTGGCGGATGCGATGGAAGTTCTCGAAATCGGTATCGCGCAGGCGGTCGCTTTCAAACTTCACGTCATAGCGGATGGTGGGCAACAGGCGCTCCAGCGTCTCGACCGGGGTGCTGGCCCCGGCCAGACCGACGCGGCGGGCATGGCCCAGCAGATATTCGTCGGTAAATTCGCATTCCACCTCCAGCAGGCGGACGGTGGATTTGTCGGCGAAGAAATCCTGAATGAGGTCGAGATTGGCCGGGTCGATGCAGAGGATCAGCTTGTCGGTGTTCCAGTAATCGAACAGCATGCGCACCAGCGCGCGGCGGTGGCGGGTGCGCTTTTCCACCGTGGTCTGGATGCCGCCCAGATCGGGAACGGCGGTCGAGGCCTCGTTGAACAGGTAATCGACGGCGGCGATGCCCGCGACTTGCCGCGCCTGTTCCACCAGCCGCTTGGCAACGTGCCATTTCTTGCAGGTGACGATCAGCAGGGTGCGTTCGCGGCCCAGACTGGCCTCGGTTTCCCAGAAGCGGGGCGCGAAGCGGCGCCCGATGCGGCCGCGCCCGGTGAGGAACTTGAACAGCGAGCGCCCCTCGTTCGAGATCGGGAAAATCTCGCCTTCGGTGTTGTAGAGATCGCCCAGCCGGGTCTTCAGCTCCAGCGCCTCGGGGCTGATCTTGCGGGCAAAGAGATAGTCTTGTGAAATCAGCAGGTTGTAATGGTCGTTGTAAAAGGTCACCGGCATGCCGTAATCGGTGAACATCAGGAAGGTGAGGGTGCGGGTCTTGATCTCGTCCTGCGGGACCAGATGGCGCACAAGGGTCTGGAAGAAGGTCTCGTCGGGAATCCAGGTGGTCTGGAAAAACCGCATGACATCCTGGCGCTTGCGGCAAAAATCGAGAATCCATTCGACGGTGCGCCGCCGCAGGCACCACCATTGGCTGCCGATCTGCACGGCCAGATCCTCGGGGATCTGGCGTTGCAGGCCGAATTTCTCTTGCAGGGTCATCGAGGTGTAGAACAGCCATTTCTGGGTGCGTTCGTTGAACCAGTGGCGGTAGATCAGCCGTTCATCCTTGATCCCGGTCTTGATCCAGTCGGAGCGGAAGAAATCGAAACTTTCGATATAGTCCACCTCCTCGCGGTCGAGGAAATCATGGGCATATTCGGCCGATTTGATCGGCATGCAATCGCCCGACAGCATGTAGAAATGGGTGGCGCGGGGGAAGGCGTCGACAGCGGCCTGCACGGCTTGCAGCGTGGCATCCACGAGGCTCCATTCCCCCCAGCCGCATTTGCGGCGCTTTTTGGCGAAAGCCACCGAGCGGTTGCCCGCCAGCGCGCTGCGGATGCGGTCATAATCCTCACGTTTGGCGCGGGCATCGAAATGGATGGCGATGTAATCGCCGGCAGCGGTGAGTCGCTCCGCCTGTGCGATGATGCCAGCCGGGTCTTTGTGGCACAGAAGAATATAGGCAATTTTCGCCATTTCAGAAACTCGGACCCGTGATTGTTCGGCATTGTTTCCATAAAGTGCTTTACGGGTCATTGAAAAGACAGAGTTTGTTTGCTTTTTTCTGACTATAACGACTGCGCTGCCGTTTCGGGTGGCGCGGCAAGCATTGGAGACGAGGCAGATGGGCTTTCCAGGCACCTGGATGACCGAAAGTGAAAGTGTTGTGTATCGTGTGGTGCCCAAATGCGCCTGCTCGTCGATCGGTCAGATCATGTTCTATTCCGATCACGGCAAGTTCTTTGACGGCGACATCCATGATTCGACCGCAGGCCTGCACAAATGGAGCCAGGAGGCGAGCCAGCCGCTGATCGAGGCCAATGTGAAGGGGCATAAAAGCTATGCCTTCACCTGCGTCAGGAACCCCTATACCCGGATTTTGTCATCGTTTTTTGACAAGATCTGCGGCATCCAGCGCAATGGCAAACGCTATCGCGGCAATCTGGTGCCGCTTCTGGTGCAGAAATACGGGATCGAGGTCGGCAGCCCGGAGGACGGGTTCGAGTTCGACCAGATCAAGAGCTTTCGCCGTTTCCTGCTGTTTGCGCGCGACACCATCCGCTTTCGCAAGCCGATGGAGCCGGACATCCACTGGTCGGCCATGTCAGGCCATGTGTCCACCTTCATCGTGAATGGCGGGCGCTATGACCATATCTTCTTCACCGAGAAGTTCGACGAGGGCATGCAGCATGTCCTGAACAATATCAAAGTGAAGAAGAAGGTGAACCTGAAGAAGATCCCCAAGTTCAACGAGAGCGAGGGGCATGGGCCGAAGCGGGCGCATCCGGTGGCGGATTACTTTGACGATCTGTCGCGCCATCTGGTGTGGGAAATCTACAAGCGCGATTTCCAGTTGTTCAAATATGACTTCGACGACCCGAACAACAAGATGCCGCTGGGCGAGGTGGACCTTGATGAGGTCCATGCCAAGCTGGGCGATTAACGGCGTGCAAGGGCGGCGGTGAGGGCGGCGAGGGTCAACCCCGCCGCCGCCCCGAGGCCAAGGCCAAGCGCATCGGCGATGAAGTCGGCCAGCTCGCGCGAGCGCCCGACATAGGGCTGGATCACTTCAATCAGCGCGCCAAGGCCCAGGCCGAAGGCGAGAAAGGCCAGCGTCCAGCGCGGCATGAGCGCAATGCCGGGCAGAACCAGCGCGGCAAAACCCAGCAGGTGATGCAGCTTGTCGCCGCCCGGGATGGGCGGGGCGTTGAGGCCGGAGGGCATCAGCGTGCCGAAAGCGATGCCGAGGGTGAGCAGGGCGGTCAGCGCGAGCGCAAGGCGGGGGCGGGTCAGCATATCGGCTTGTCCTGAGCAGGCAGCGCCCATTGCAGGGGCGCAGGCAGGTCGAAGGCCGCGAAATCAAGACGCAGGGCGCGGCGGGGGCGGGGATCGGTGGCAGGACGCGAGCGGTGCACCACCAGCATGGGCAGGATATGCAGATCGCCCGGTTGGGCGGCGCAAAGCTCGGTCGGGTGGCGCTGGGCCACGGTTTCGGCCTCGGCGGCGGGCACCGGGCCTGCCGTCTCGCTGCCAAGGGCAATCTCCATCGCGCCATTTCCCGCATCGCAAGCATCCAGATGCAGCCGGACAAAGCGCATCTGGACCAGCAGCGCGGCGGGGGGCTCGCAATGCCAGAGGCCGGATTTTTGCGACCAGTTGCCAAAACCCGGCAGATCGTGCCGCGCAGCCACGGCGATCACACGATCCTGATGCCAAGGCACGCCCCAATTGGAGCCCTCATCCTTGTTGAACCACAGCACGCGGACCAGACGCGCGCCGGGCAGGCTGTGCCGCGCGACCAGCGTTGTCAGCCGCTCGGCCAGCGCTGGGGGCAGGTGATCCAGCCGCTGCCCGGCCTGCCCGGCGGGAACAAAGCCCTCCAGCGTGGCGAGTTCGGCGGGGCTGACGGCCCCACGCAGCCAGAGGCTCAATGCGCCGCCGCCCAGTTGGGGCCTTGGCCCGCATCGGCCTGCAAATGCACGTCGAGTTTGACCGCAGGTTCGGCGGCGCTTTCCATCACCTCGCGGGCGGTGGCGATCAGGCGGTCTGCCTGATCTTCCGCGACCTCGAACAGAAGTTCGTCATGCACTTGCAAGAGCATGCGGGCGTCGATCCCGGCGATGGCGGCGGGCATGCGGATCATGGCGCGGCGGATCACATCGGCGGCGGTGCCCTGGATGGGCGCGTTGATCGCGGCGCGTTTGGCAAAGCCTGCGCCGGGGCCTTTGGCGCCAATCTCGGGCGTGTGGATCTTGCGGCCAAACAGGGTTTGCACATAACCCTTTGATTTCGCAAAGGCCACGGTTTCATCCATATAGGCGCGGATGCCGGGGAAACGCTCGAAATAGCGGTCGATGAAGCCCTGCGCCTCGGCCCGCGGGATGCGCAGGTTGCGGGCGAGACCAAAGCCAGAAATGCCATAGATGACGCCGAAGTTGATGGCCTTGGCCTGACGGCGGATCATCGGGTCCATGCCTTCCAGCGGCACGCCGAACATCTCGGAGGCGGTCATGGCGTGGATGTCGTGGCCATCGCGGAAGGCCTGTTTCAGCGCCGGGATTTGCGCGATATGGGCGAGGATGCGCAACTCGATCTGGCTGTAATCGAGGCTGACCAGCACGCGGCCGGGCGGGGCCACGAAAGCCTCGCGGATGCGGCGGCCCTCATCGCTGCGGACGGGGATGTTTTGCAGGTTGGGGTCGGTGGAGGCCAGACGGCCGGTATTGGCCCCGGCAATACTATAGCTGGTATGCACCCGGCCCGTTTCGGGGTGGATGTGGTCTTGCAGGCTGTCGGTATAGGTGGATTTCAGCTTGGCGATCTGGCGCCAATCCAGCACGCGGGCGGCAAGCTCGGCCCCCTGCGGGTGGCTGTCCAGCGTGGTGATGTCTTCCAGCACATCGGCGCCGGTGGCATAGGCGCCGGTCTTGCCTTTCTCGCCGCCGGGAATTTGCATCTGGTCGAACAGGATTTCGCCCAGTTGCTTGGGGGAGCCGACGTTGAACTTGGCACCGGCGAGGCCGTGGATTTCTTCCTCCAGCTGCACCAGCTTTTGCGCGAAGGCGTTGGACATGCGCGACAGCACATCGCGATCCACCTTGATACCGGCCATTTCCATATCGGCCAGCACCGGGATCAGCGGGCGTTCGAGGGTTTCATAAACCGTGGTGACCTGCGCGCGGTGCAGTTGGGGGCGGAAGCGCTGCCAGAGGCGGAGCGTCACATCGGCATCCTCGGCGGCGTATTTCACCGCATCGTCAATGCCCACGCGGTCAAAGGTGACGGCGGATTTGCCAGTGCCGAGCAGGGATTTGATCGGGATGGGGGTGTGGTTCAGGTAGCGGTCTGACAGCTCATCCATGCCGTGATTGTGCAGGCCCGCATGCAGGGCATAGCTTTGCAGCATCGTGTCCTCGATCGGGGCCATGCGGATGCCGTGGCGGGCCATGATCTTGAAATCATACTTGATATTCTGGCCGATCTTGAGGATCGCCGGGTCTTCCAGCACCTCTTTCAGCGCGGCGAGGGTGGGTTCCAGGGGCAGTTGCCCCTCGGTCAGCGTGTCAGAGGCGAAGAGATCGCCGCCGCCCTGACGGTGGCCCAAGGGGATATAGCAGGCGCGGCCTGCATCGACCGAAAGGGAAATGCCCACAAGATCGGCGCGCATTTCATCAAGGCTGGTGGTTTCGGTGTCGAAGGCGACATGGCCGATTTCGCGGATGCGGGTGAGCCATGCGGCGAGGGCTTCGGGCGTGCGGATGCATTCATAGGCGGCGCTGTCGAAGGGCAGGGCGGCGGGGGCGGCCTGCGCCTCGGGCTCCGCCGAGGGGATCGGAAGAGCACACGTCTGAACTCCAGTCACTGACCAA
>CALKAA010000332.1 GCA_937983495.1 uncultured Gemmobacter sp.
ACCACAGCAGCATCGGCAGGCGCAGCCACAGTCGCCACGGCAAAGCCCGCCTTGGTGAAATGATCGACATCGGGCTTGAAGCCGCTGACGATCTGCACCCGATCCTTGGGCAAGGCCGACAGGTCATCCCCGGCACGGGGGCGGAAGACAGCGATCCGCCCGGCTTCGGGCAGGACAAATGCGCCGGTTTCCAGCGCGAAATTCAGACGGACAGATTGCATGAGGGTCGGCGCGCGTGTCGCGCGCTCACTCCTTTTCCATGGTGCATTGCAGCGGGTGCTGGTGGCGGCGCGCAAAATCCATCACCTGCGCCACCTTGGTTTCCGCCACCTCGAAAGAGAACACGCCGACCACGGCAAGGCCCTTCTTGTGAACGGTCAACATGATCTCGAAGGCCTGCGCGTGATTCATGCCAAAGAACCGCTCAAGAATATGCACCACGAATTCCATCGGGGTGTAATCATCGTTCAGCAGCATCACCTTATACATGGGTGGGCGCTGCGTGCGCGGTTTGGCTTTGGTCAGGATGGCCGCATCCGACCCCGGCCCATTGCCGGTGCCGTTTCCGGCGTCATTGTCCGAAGTCATCATCGGGCGAAGGGTCAATGCACTCTCCGGGTGGCAGCAGATTCGGGCCGGGTGGCAGCGGATTCGGGTCAGGCTCTGGCGCGCAAGTATAGCGCAAAGCCATGGAACGAAAAGGGGCTGGCGAAAATCCGCTGCATCCGGCAGGGTCGCGCCATGACGCGCATCACCTTTATCGGCTTCGACGCCGACGACACGCTGTGGCAGAACGAGACTTTCTTCCGCCTGACGCAAGAGCGGTTTGAACAGCTTTTGGCCGATCATGCCGACCGCGACCACCTGCACGACCGCCTGCTGGCGGCAGAGCGGCGCAATATCGGCCATTACGGTTTCGGGGTGAAAGGCTTCGTGCTGTCCATGATCGAAACCGCCATCGAGGTGACCGATGGCCGGGTGGCCGCGCCCGTCATTGCCGAATTGCTGGCCGCCGGGCGCGAGATGCTGGCCCATCCGATCCACCTGCTGCCCCATGCGCGCGATGCCGTGGAGGCCGCCCGCGCCCATGGGGCGCAGGTTGCGCTGATCACAAAAGGCGATCTGCTGGATCAGGAGCGCAAGCTGGCGCAATCCGGCTTGGGCGATCTGTTCGACGCGGTAGAGATCGTGAGCGACAAGCGCGCCCCGGTCTATGCCCGCATCTTTGCCCGCCATGGCGTGACAGCCGAGGGTGCCATGATGCTGGGCAATTCGCTGAAATCTGATGTGCTGCCGGTGATCGAGGCGGGCGGCTGGGGGGTGCATGTGCCACATCCGCTGACCTGGGCTTTTGAACATGCCGAACCGCCCAGCGGAAACCCGCGCTTCGCGGAAATTGCCGATCTCTCGGGTCTCGGTGCGCTATTGGGCAAGATCGACGCTTGATCTAGTGGCCTGGGCTGCATGGCCCACCACATCTGCCCATGTGCAGACATGCCACAGGCTAACTATGCCGAAATTATGGGGTTTTCGCTCTTTATAACCTCGTGCTAAACTTCTGGCCAAAGCCCCGGAAACAGGGGCGACCGAGGCAGAAACGAAGGCAAGGGGAAGCGACGTGGTTTCGCGACTTGGGCAATTCGTCCGCAATTTTACATTGATGACCACTTTCATTGTGGTCGCCGCCTGTTCCGCCACCAAGCCGACACCCTCGGGTGCCGCGCCATATGCTGCGCATGTGATGGACGCACGGACTGGTGAAACGATCTACGAGACGAATGCGAATACACGGCTGCATCCGGCCTCGCTGACCAAGATGCTGACGCTCTATATCGCGTTCGAGGCGATCGAACGTGGTGAAATCAGCCTCGACAGCATGATCACCGTCTCGAAATATGCGGCAAGCCAGCCGCCCTCCCGACTGGGGCTGAAGCCCGGCCAGCGGATCGCGTTGCGCCACCTGATTCGCGCAGCCGCCATCAAGTCGGCCAACGACGCCGCCTCGGCCATTGGGGAGGGTATTTCCGGCTCGCCCGAGAAATTTGCCCAACGGATGAACCGCACGGCCAAGGCCATCGGGATGACAAGCTCCACCTTTGTCAATGCCAATGGCCTGACGGCGAAGGGGCACCTGTCCACCGCACGCGACATGAGCATTCTGGGGCGGCGGCTGTTCTATGATTTCCCGCAATATTACAACATCTTCTCGCGCCGTGAGACAGATGCGGGCGTGTCGGATGTGGTCTCGACCAACCGCAGGTTTCTGGATGCCTACAAGGGCGCAGACGGGATCAAGACCGGCTTCACCAATGCGGCGGGCTTCAACCTGACCGCATCGGCTGAGCGGAACGGCGTGCGAATCATCGCCACTGTGTTCGGCGGCACCTCTACCGCGCAACGCAATGCCAAGGTGGCCGAACTGCTGGATCTGGGCTTTGCCAGCGTGAAGCCCGGCAAGACTGTCGTGCCCCCAAGCGCCCCGGCCTATGAGGCCGCGCCCGCCGATGACCCAGCCTTGCTGGCCGATAGCAACGACCCGAACGCCCGCGTCATGGGGGCCAAGACGGTGCGGGTGGCGGGCAGCGTAGCCAGCTCACCGCGCCCGCGCATGCGCCCGGCTCGCGTGGACCCGGCTCGCGTGGAAACGGCACCCGCTGTGGCCAGCGCCGCACCTGACACCGGCGGAGAAGATGTGCTGGCCGAGATGATCGCCGCCGAAGTGGCAGTGAATGCCATGCAGGATGATATCTTTGGCGCATTGGCCGAAGCCACCGGAGAAATGCCTGCGCCTGCGGCACCGGTCGTCGAGGCTGTCGCCTTTGCCCAGATGCCAGAAGTCACACCGCCGCCCGCTCCTGAACCCGAGCACAAGCCGGTGGTCATCCACACCGCGACACCCATTGACGCGCAATTGGTGATGGCCGAGGTGGAGCCCGTGCCGACAGCCGTGGAGGTCGTCACCCGCATCTCCACGTCGGGCGGGCGCCATTGGGGGGTGAACATTGGACGCTTCCCCAGCCGCGCCGCTGCCGAACGCGCCCTGACCACCACCATGCTGGAAGAAAGCGCGACCCTGAACGAGGCGCTGCGCAAGATCGTGCAACGCTCGGCAGGCTATGATGCCAATTTCATGGGCCTCAGCCAGAAACAGGCCGAGCTGGCTTGCCTGCGCTTGCAGGCGCGCGGCACCCAGTGCTTTGCCATTGGCCCGTAATTCTTGGTGTGAAACATGAAAAAGCGCC
>CALKAA010000333.1 GCA_937983495.1 uncultured Gemmobacter sp.
CCCCGGCTTCCAGGGTCCCCTCCGACAGGTTGCGCCGCAAGCTGATATCGCCGCGCAGCACATCAATCACCCGGATGCGGTCGGTCTTGAAAATCTCCACATCCTCGACATTGCGCCCGATCAACGCGCTGCCTTCTGGCACGGCCACCTCGGTAAAGAACTTCATCTTGCTGCGGTCATTCAGCAGGGCCGACATGCTGTCCCGATCCGGCAACAGATAGCGCCCGAACAGCGCCAGATAGCCCAGCCCGATCAGCGCCGCGACCACCCCCAGCCCCGAAATCTCGAAAATCCCGAAATGCGCCATCCCCTTTTCCCGCGCGACCCCATCCACCAACAGGTTGGTCGAGGTGCCGATCAAGGTGATCGTGCCGCCGAAAATGGTCAGATAAGACAGGGGGATCAACAGCTTGGAGGGTGAGACCGACAATTGCTTGGCCAATTGCATCATCACCGGGATGAACACGACCACAATCGGCGTGTTGTTCACAAAGGCCGACATGGTCAGGATGACCAAGGCCATCACCCCCAGGGTCACAACGGGCCGCGTCTCAATATGGCGCAGCGCCGCCTGCGTCACCCAATCCAGCGCGCCGGTGCGCACCAGCGCCCCCACCAGAATGAACATGGCCGCAATCGTCCAGGGCGCGCTGTTGGACAGAACCTTGCCCACCTCGGCCCCCGGCAGGATGCCCAGAACCAGCATCAGCGCCGCCCCTGCCAGCGCGGTCACTTCGACGGGAAAGATCTCCTTGACGAACAGAACCAGCATCCCGGCCAGAATGGCCACCGCCAAAAAGGCCTGCGTTTCCTGCGCCAGATCAACCCCGAACATGCGACCTCCCGTCGTCGTCAAACTCGACCTATTCAGTAGATAATAATTTCCCGTCTGGCAAAGGATTCGTGCGGCATCTTCTGTTCACAGGGTCGAAAAGGGAAAATAGTCCCGACTGCGCCACAGATCCGGGTCATTATGCCAAAAGAAACGCCGCGCAAGGAACCGGCCCCGCCATGGGGAAGCGCCCACAGGTTCAGATCAGGCCCCCCATCTCAGGCACTAGGGCTCAGACACTAGGGTTCAGGCATCCGGCCCCTCAGGGCCGCGCCTCCTCCAGCCGCCCGCCGATGCGGATCATCCGCACCTTCACCGCATGGCCGGTCTTGTCATCCGTCTCGACGTAAACCCCCGACAGCGTGGCAGGCCCGCCCGCCGGTGTGAACCGATCCTTCGGCATGCCGGTGATGAAGCGCCGCATCGGCTCCAGCTTCTCCATCCCGATCACACTGTCATAATCGCCGCACATCCCGGCATCGGTCAGATAGGCCGTGCCGCCGCGCAAGATCTGCGCATCCCCGGTGGGCACATGGGTATGCGTGCCCACCACCAGCGACGCCCGCCCGTCGCACCAATGGCCCATCGCCATCTTCTCCGACGTGGCCTCGCAATGCACATCCACGATCGCCGCCTGCACCGCCCCGCCCAAGCTATGCGTCTTCAAGACCGTATCAATGGCCGAGAACGGATCATCAAACGGGCGCTTCATGAACACCTGGCCCAGCACCTGCGCCACCAGCACCTTGCGCCCCCGCGCATCCGAGAACACCCGCGCGCCCTTGCCCGGCGCCAGCTTGGCAAAATTCAGCGGCCGCAAGATGCGGTTCTCCTGCTCGATGAAGGGCAGCATGTCCTTCTGGTCAAAGGCATGATCGCCCAGCGTCAGACAATCCGCCCCCGCCGCCAGCAAGGCCTTGGCATGCTCGCCCGTCAGCCCCATGCCCGATGAGGCATTCTCGCCATTCACCACGACAAAATCGAGGCCCCATTCGGTCCGCAAACCGGGAAGCCGCTCACTGATGGCCGCGCGCCCGGCACGCCCCATCACATCGCCAAGAAACAGGATTTTCATACCCACCGCCTTAGCGCGCCACAGCCGCAGCGCGCAAGCCCCGCCCGCGCGAAAAACCCCAACGGCGCTTGACCCCCGCCCCCCCAGCGGCTAGGCCATCCCCGACCCATTTTCAGCCCAAGGGAGCCCCAGCGTGGCCAATCCTTCCATCCTCATCCTTGCCGGCGACGGCATCGGCCCCGAAGTCATGGCCGAGGTGAAAAAGATCATCGGCTGGTATGACGCCAAGCGCGGCATCGCCTTCGATGTCAGCGAAGATCTGGTCGGCGGCTGCGCCTATGACAAGCACGGCACGCCGCTGCATGATGACACCATGGCCAAGGCGCAAGAGGTGGATTGCGTGCTGCTGGGTGCCGTGGGCGGCCCGCAATATGACAATCTGGATTTCAGCGTGAAGCCCGAACGTGGCCTCCTGCGCCTGCGCAAGGAGATGGATCTGTTTTCCAACCTGCGCCCCGCGCAATGCTTTGACGCGCTGGCCGATTTCTCCTCGCTCAAGAAAGAGGTCGTCGCCGGTCTCGATATCGTCATCGTCCGCGAACTGACCTCCGGCGTCTATTTCGGCGAGCCGCGCGGCATCTTCACCGAAGGCAATGAGCGTGTGGGCATCAACACCCAACGCTATACCGAATCCGAGATCGCCCGCGTCGCGCGTTCGGCCTTTGAACTCGCGCGTCGTCGCGGCAACAAGGTCTGCTCGATGGAGAAGGCCAATGTGATGGAATCCGGCATCCTGTGGCGTCAGGTCGTGCAGGAAATCCACGACAAGGAATACCCGGATGTCGAGCTGTCGCATATGTATGCCGATGCCGGCGCCATGCAGCTCTGCCGCTGGCCCAAGCAGTTTGACGTGATCGTGACCGACAACCTGTTCGGCGACCTCTTGTCGGATGCCGCCGCCATGCTGACCGGCTCGCTGGGCATGCTGCCCTCGGCCTCGCTCGGTGCGCCGATGGAAAATGGCCGCCCGAAAGCGCTCTATGAGCCCGTCCACGGCTCCGCCCCCGACATCGCGGGCCAGGGCAAGGCCAACCCCATCGCCTGCGTGCTCAGCTTCGCCATGGCGCTGCGCTACAGCTTCGATCTGGGCGACGAGGCCACCCGCCTGGAAAAAGCGGTCGAGAAAGTCCTCGCCGATGGCGTCCGCACCGCCGACCTGATGGGCCCCGAAGGTGGTACCCCGGTATCGACC
>CALKAA010000334.1 GCA_937983495.1 uncultured Gemmobacter sp.
GAGCAAAGCCCCGAGCAATTGCTGGAGGCTTTGGCGGTGAACCCCGACAGCCTGCCTTCGGTCGAGGTGCTGGATACCGAGGTGAACCGGCTGAAGCGCCAGCGCGAGGCCCTGGGTGCGGTGAACCTGCGCGCCGAGGAAGACGCGAAAACGGTGCAGACCGAGCATGACACGCTGGCGCAGGAAAAGACCGATCTGGAAGCCGCGATCAAGACGCTGCGCGCGGGCATTCAGGGGCTGAACCGCGAGGGGCGCGAGCGGTTGCTGACGGCGTTTGAGCAGGTGAATGGCTCTTTCGGCGCGCTTTTCACGCATCTGTTTGGTGGCGGCGAGGCGCGGCTGGTCCTGGTGGAATCGGATGACCCGCTGGATGCCGGGCTGGAGATCATGTGCCAACCCCCGGGCAAGAAGCTGTCAACGCTGAGCCTTCTGTCGGGGGGCGAGCAGACGCTGACTGCCATGTCTTTGATTTTCGCGGTGTTTCTGGCCAATCCGGCGCCGATCTGTGTGCTGGACGAGGTGGATGCGCCGCTGGATGACGCGAACGTCACCCGGTTCTGCGACCTGCTGGACGAGATGACCCGGCGCACGGAGACGCGGTTCCTGATCATCACCCATCATGCAGTGACCATGGCGCGGATGGACCGGCTGTTCGGGGTGACGATGCAGGAGCAGGGGGTCAGCCAGTTGGTCTCGGTGGACCTGAAGAAAGCCGAGGCTTTGGTGGCATGACGCTGGATGATGTGGTTGATCGGCTGGATGCTGCCGGATTTTGTGGCATTGAGGCCGATGGCGGCGTGGTTTACGCGCGCATCGCGGCGCAGGCACCAGAGTTTCGGGCGGAGGCGCATGAGGCGGGGTGGCGGCTGGTGCTGCCGTGGAATGTGCGCCCGCCTGAGGCGGCGATGGCCGAATGGAACGCCCGGATGGGGCAGGCCCGCATGGAGGTGATGGCGGGCGAGGCGGCGCTGGTGATGCCCTTTGGCGATCTGGCGCAATGGGCGGCGCTGGCGGCGGAGGTCGAGGCGCATTTCATCCGCTGGCGCCGGGCGCGGCGCCCTGCCGAGGGCATGTAACGCTTTCTTAACGGGAATCAGCTGAACTGGCCTGACCGCATGATGGCGGGGAAAGGCAGGTTTCAGGATTTCAGGGCTGTTTGCGGATCAGGTCGCCCCGCCGGATCACGCCATCTTGCTCGACCGAACACAGGATACCTCGCAGGCGCAAGGCGGGATGGCCGGGGGCGGTGATCCAGTCTTTTGCGTCACGGCCATAGCGGGCTTTCCACTTCACGCAGCCGTCATTGAACACGTCGCTGACCCGGATCACCGCCGATCCGATGGACAGCAGCGTGCCAACGGGCAGGTTGGCCTCTGAGGTGTCGAGATCGGCGATGATCGTATCGCCGGGATGCGGTGTGCCCGCGCGGTCTCGCCAGACCAGATCCATCACGCGGCGCGGCAGGATGGAAACCTGAATGCGCGGATCGCCGCTGCCATCGGGCAGCTTGAGCCAGGGGGCAGAGGTGAAACGCTCGCCCGGCACGCCCTCGGCCCGGGTCAGGGCCAGGTGATCGGGAAATTCGCGTTGGTTGTAACCGGGGCGGAAGCAGAGTTGCAGCACCTCTGCGCCGTCTTTGGGAGCCGCGAGGACATCGGGCAGGGCGGCCATCAGCTCGGCCATGGTGATCTGGGGTTTGGAGGCTTGGGTCACAGTCTGGGTCACTGGGGGCTCCTCAGCGTGGCGAGTTTGGCGCGCAGGGTCAGGCGGGTCTCGCGCAACAGGCCCTCGCTGCGCAACAGGGCAAGGGCCGCTGGCGTGGCGGTCTGGACATGCAGGTAGAAGGCGTCCAGCTCCGCCGGGCTGGCTCCTAGCAGGAAGGCCTGCAATTCGGGCTTGAGAACGTAGGCCCCGCGCGCCAGCCGAAAGGGCAGTTGCGCCCGCCAGAGGACGGGGTCTTGCGCGTGGAAATGCAGCACGGCCATGGCGGGCGAGGGCGCACCGGGCAGCACGCGCTCGCCGCGGATATTGGCCCCGTGAATCCAGGGGCGCAGACCGGCAATGCCGGTGCGGAAAAAGCACTTGCCGATGGCATGCGACAGCACGCCCGCCGGCAAAAGCGGGGCATAGGGGCCGAAGACCTGCGCGCGGTGATCGGCATGCAAGGGGCCGGACAGTTCGGCGCGGAAATGGCGGGCGGTGAAAATGTCATCCGCCATGGTGGGATCGTGCAGCGCCTCCCACGGGGCGATGCGCAAAACGGGCCGGTGGCGGGGCACACGGTCCAGCAATTGGGCGACGGGGGCATCGGCAGTCAGAAACTCGTCGACATCCAGATGCAGCATCCAGGGCTCGGGCTGGCTGCGATAGAGGATCTGGGCGTTGAAGGCCTGCCGGGCCTGGTGCTTGTCGGGGCGGGGCAGGCGATGGCTGGCCCAATAGGCCTCGTCACAGGCCATGGCCTCCACCCGTGGCAGGCCCGCCACGGCGGCGATGGCGGGATCGGCCGGGTCGTCAAAGCACAGGCGGATCCGGGCAGGGCCCAGCGGCAGATGATGGGCCAGAAAGGCCAGAACCTGCTCTGCCGGGGCCTTCACCGTGGCGATGATCGACCACTCCGCCATGGTCAGACCAGCGCCAGCAGCAGGGTGAGGCCCAGCATCAGCCCCCAGGCCCGCCACAGCGCGGTGCAGGCGGCGTCGATCTCGGCGGGGCCGGGATCGCGGCGCCCCTCGGGGTAGACCCAGGGGAAGCTGCGCATCTCGCCGTTGTAACTGCGCGGGCCGGAGAGCGCGATACCGAGGGT
>CALKAA010000335.1 GCA_937983495.1 uncultured Gemmobacter sp.
AGATTGGTCAGTGACTGGAGTTCAGACGTGTGCTCTTCCGATCTGCGCTGCCCCCAGCGTCAGCGGCTGCGCCGCTGCCTTCCCCCGGGATATTTGGGCCAAGATGAAGGGGGGCTCAGGGCAGGATTTGCAGCCAGAGCCAGATGGTGCCGACCGAGGCGAGCGTGGCCACCAGCACCGCCGAGGCGGCCACCCGTTTGGCGGCGTCATAGCTCATGGCAAAGAGATAGGCGTTCACGCCGGGTGCCATGGCGGCCGTGATCACAGCCGAGCGCAACTGGTCGGTGCTGAGCTGCAGCGCATGGGTGCCCAAGGTCCAGGTGAGGGCGGGGTGGACGAGGATGCTGAGCGTCACCACCAGCAGGATCGCACGGCTGTCGCCTTCGGGTTTCAGCCGAACCAGCACACCGCCGAGGCCAAACAGCGCGCAGGGGATGGCGGCAGAGGCGATGATCTTCATCGCCTCGCGCATCACACCGGGCAGCGGATTGCCGGTCAGGTTGATCGCGATGCCCGCCGCTATGCCCAGCACCATGGGTTGCGTTGCGATGGCCCGTATCACCTTGCTGGCCACGGCCTGCGCCGGCAGGCCCTGACCGCGGCTGCGCGCCAGTTCCATGGCAAGAATACCCACCGCATAGAAGGTGGGGGAGTGGATGGAAATGATGGCGAAATTCCCTGCCAGCGCCTCTGGCCCGAAGGCGCGTTCGGTGATCGGCACGCCCAGCAGCAGCGAGTTCGAGAACATGGCGGCAAAGCCGATCGCCACGGCATCGGTGGCGGGCCGCCCCAGCCAGCGCGCCCCGGCAAAGCCGAGGCCGAAGGCCACAAAGGCCCCGCTGTAGAAGCTGGCGAACAGTCTCAGGTCAAAGCTCTGCGCCAGATCCAGCTTGCCGATGCTTTGCGCCAGCAGCACGGGCACTGCCACGCCTTGCGCAAAACGCATCAGCCCATCGACGATTTCGCTGGAGACGATACCCGCGCGGGTGCAGGCCCATCCGGCGGCGATCACCAGAAAGACCGGCAGGATGACCTCCAGCGCCGCGCTCATGCCTCTGGCAGCTCGATCACCATGCCGTCAAAGGCGGGCGTGATATGGCCGGGCAGTTCCGCCGCGAGGGTCGCGTAATCCAGATCCAGATGCATATTGGTCAGCACGGCGCGGGCAGGGGCGGCGCGCGCGATCCACTCCAGCGTCAGCGCCAGATGGGCATGGGTCGGGTGCGGTTTGCGGCGCAGCGCATCCACCACGAACACCTCCAGCCCCGCCAGTGCGGGCCAGCTTTCCTCCGGGATGCGCACGGCATCGGGCAGATAGGCGAGGCCCGCAATGCGAAAGCCAAGCGCGTCGATCGAGCCGTGATCGGCCTCGAACGGCGTCAGGGTGACCGGCCCCCCCGCGCCTTCAATGGTGAAGGGGCCGGTGATGCTGTGCAGATCAAGGATCGGCGGATAGGGCGAGCCTGCGGGCTGCACGAAGGCATAGCCAAAGCGCGAGATCAGCGCCTCTTGCGTCGGGCCATCGGCCCAGACCGCCAGCCGCGATGACAGGTTGAACACGATCTGGCGCAGGTCGTCGATGCCATGCACATGATCGGCATGGCTATGGGTATAGGCCACACCATCCAGCACGCCCACGCCCGCATCCAGCAACTGATCGCGCATATCGGGCGAGGTGTCGATCAGCACCCGCGTCACGCCCTGAGGCCCGATCCGTTCCACCAGCATCGAGCAACGGCGGCGCCGGTTTTTGGGGTTGACCGGATCACAGGCCCCCCAATCCCCCCCCAGACGCGGCACCCCGCCGGACGACCCGCAGCCAAGGATGGTGAAGCGATACATCAGGCGGCCACCGTGACACGGGCCTTGCTGAACAGCCGATCAAAATTGGCGGTGGTGGCGGCGGCGAAATCCTCGACCGAGAGGCCGAACAGGCTCGCCCCGGTTTTCGCGGTGAAGGCAGTATAGGCCGGTTCGTTGCGTTTGCCGCGATGGGGCACCGGGGCCAGATAGGGGCTGTCGGTCTCCAGCAGGATACGGTCCAAAGGGGCAGCGGCGAAGATGTCGCGCAGTTCCTGGCTTTTGGGGAAGGTGGCGATGCCCGACATCGACAGGTAAAAGCCAAGGTCCAACGCCGCCCGGCCCAGTTCCGCGCTGGAGGAGAAGCAATGCATCACACAGGAATAGGGCTGCGCGCGGTAACCCTCAGCCAGAATGCGCGCCATATCCGCATCGGCGGCGCGGGCATGGATGATCAGCGGCAGGCCGGTTTCCTGCGCGGCCTCGATATGCAGCCGCAGGCTCACCTTCTGCGCCTCGGCGCTGTCGGCGGTGTAATGATAATCGAGCCCGGTTTCGCCAATGCCCACCATCTTGGGATGGCGTGCAAAATCAACCAGTTGCTGCACGGTGACAGGCGGGGCCTCAGCCACGCTCATCGGATGCAGGCCGACCGCATAGAACACGCCCTCATGCGCTTCGGCAATGGCGCGGACCTTGGGTTCATTGTGCAGCTTGGTGCAGATCGTCACCATACGGCGCACGCCTGCGGCACGGGCCGAGGCGATGATGCGGGGCAATTCGCCCTCGAAATCCGGGAAATCCAGATGGCAATGGCTGTCGACGATTTCAGGCAGCGCGGCGGCTTCGGGCAGGGTCATATATCACCTTGCGGCGAGGCGGCCCGCCGTCTGTTCGATCTGAAGGAACATATCCATGAGAAGGGCGGCAGGGTCAAGGTTGACCGCCTTGCCGCGCCGCGCCCGAAGCGAGAGGCTTTGCGCGAGATCGGCCCAGACCCGGCCTG
>CALKAA010000336.1 GCA_937983495.1 uncultured Gemmobacter sp.
ACAATGAACGTCTTGCGCGCGCCGGATATGCGACAAAAGAAGTGGACATTGCTGCCGGAACAGCAAAGGGGAACTTCGGGGCGCAGGTGCAATCAGGTCAGGCCGCGATCGAAGCGCAACGTGATCGCCTCGCGGCTTCTTACCGATGGCGCACCCGCTACCGCGAGAAGAACAGGCTGGAATACCCCGCAAAGGAATTTGAGGGCTGGATCAAGGTCTTCTCCTTGGCCATCGTGCTCATCGTCATCGAAGCAGGCATTAACGCCTACCTTTTCTCTCAAGGCAACGAGTTCGGCCTTCTCGGGGGCTTGCTGGCAGCCGTGATCGTCTCGATCGTCAATGTCGGCTGCTCTGCGATGCTGGGCTATCTGACGCGCTACATCAACAAACGAAATTGGCTCCTCAAGTTGGGTGGCCTAGTCTTTGCGCTGATCTGGCTGGCATTTGCCGCAGTGATGAACCTGGGCGTAGCCCATTTTCGCGACGGCCTCGAAGCAGGCACCCCTTGGCGAGCGGCGGCGGAATCCGCCGTGCCGAGCCTGCTTGAAGCGCCGTTGAGGCTGGCCAGCATCGAGTCCTGGCTTCTGGTTGGCATTGGCTTGTTGATCTCGACACTTGCATTTCGCAAAGGTTGGCACACGGATGACCCCTACCCCGGCTATGGCCGGGTGGAGCGGTCGCTTGAAGATGCACGCAACGCTTACGCGAACGCCTTGGACTCGACGCTCGAAAACCTGGCTAGTCAGCGTGACGAGGCAATAGCTGAATTGCGCGATGCCAGCGAGCAGGTCAGGCAAGGCATCTCCGAGGCCGTTGACACGTTGTTCGGTCACAGCACGTTGGGTGCGCATCTGCGATCCTTCCTCGATCAGTGTGACGTCAAGGTAGCGCATCTTCTTGCGGTTTATCGCGATGCAAACAGAAGCGCCCGCACTGAGGCCGCACCGAAATCATTCGACAAGCCGTTCAAATTCCCGGCGTTCAAGGCAGCGCCCGTTGATATGTCGCGTCGCGAGTCCGCCGAGGCCGAGGCGGCAAAGGTGACGGCATCAGTCGAGGCCGCGGTGCGTGACATATTCGATCAGTTCGATGCAGCCCGGCTGGCCTTTGATGTGACGCGTGTCGTGCAGGGTGACGCACCTGACCCCCGAAAGGCCTCCTGATGGCGTATCGGCCGAAGAAGACCAGGTTCGGAACCAGGCGCAAGCAGAAGGGCAGTAGCCTGCCTCATGTGATTGGGGCCATCATAGCGCTTGGCTTTCTGGGTGCTGCAGGCTGGTGGATGAACCGCACCTCTGCCGAAATGGCGATCAATTCCGAAACGCTCTGTCCTCTGGCCACCGGTCCGGTGGCCGAGACCGTCATTCTTTTCGATCTCACCGATCCGCTGGCGGCGGCGCAGACGAGCCAACTGCTTCAACATCTGGAACGCGAGTTCGCCAACGCTGCGATCGGCACACAGTTCACCATGGGAGTTGTCAGTGAAGACCCGGCCGATTGGGGAGCGACTTCGCCACTCTGCAAGCCGCATTCCGAAAAGGACGTCAGTGCACTGACCCAGAATGTGACTCTGGTGAAGCAACGCTACGAGGAAAGGTTCCTGGCACCGCTTGAGCTCAACCTTCAACGGATGATTTCGGCATCGGGTGCGAACAGTTCGCCCATCATGGAGTCTCTGCAGGCGCTGACCACTGGGACACCGGGTTTCGTGACCTTCACTGGTCCTCGCAAGATCATCCTCGTGTCCGACCTTCTTCAGCATAGCGAGGCCATGAGCTTCTATCGCGGTGATGACTGGCAACGCTTTGCGGCTTCGCCGGCATTTCAGCGGCTGGGGCGAACGCTTGACGGTGTCGATGTAGAGATTTTCGCAGTGCCAAGGGTGGTGGAAAAGATCAGAGATCCGGCTGTAGTCGAAGATTTCTGGCTGCGGTATTTCGACCTGCAGGGAGCGCGACTGCCAAAGCTGCACAACCTGGGGGATCTGTAAGATGAAACGCCCGGTTCCGTCCCGTCGCATGCACGAATTGAGCAGCCGCGAGTCTTGGGACAAGGTTGTGCTGCTGCTGGCCTTCTTCACGGGCGTTGGTGGCGGTATCACGCTGAAGGTCTTGGGCATTCACCCCTTCATCACCGCTGGCTTCGCAGCCGCCGTGCTGTGCCTTTACGCCATCGTCGCCTATGCCTCCACCGCCCTGCGGCTTGAACCCGAGGTGATCGGCGACAATAGCTACTATTTGGGGTTCCTGTTCACACTCACGAGCCTGTCGGTGACCCTCTATTTCGTCATCGAGGGCGCAGCAGAGGATCGGGCAAAGCTGATCCCCGAGGTAATCTCAGGTTTCGGGGTGGCGTTGGTCTCGACAATCGTCGGTGTGTTCATCCGCGTGCTGATGATGCAATTCCGATTGGATATTGTGTCACGGGAGCGCGAAACTCGGGTCGAGATCGACCAAGCCGCCCGCATCCTCCGCATCGAAATGGCGCAGGCTCTGCAACAGATGAAATTCTTTACGATCGAAAGCCTTCAGCACTCTGCCGAGAGGGAAGCCGAGTTCAAGCGGGCCACCGATGCGCTTGTCGCCGGCACACAAGAGGCACTTGCCGGCACTGCCCAGTATCTGCATCAGGAAACGGCGACTGCTTTCCGCGAACAGACGGCAGCAGCGATCGACGTGATCCGCAAAGCGGTCTCGGATGCGTCCGAGGGCGCGTTGCGTCAGATTTCCGTCTCTTTTGAGGAAATAGGCAAAACATCCGAAGGGTTGCGCGCCAGCCACGCCATTGCGCGCGGTGCCGTTGAGCAAGCCAATGCTGCTCTGCATCAGCAAACGGCCGGACTCGGAGAACTGGTCAGCCATTTGTCTCGCCGGATCAGAACGATTTCCGAAGAGGTCGAGAGTTCGGGCGTCGGTCTGGCGCGCAGTATCACGGCGGCAGCTGCGCGTCTGGATCAGTCGCTTGCCGATACGACCAAGAGGCTGGACGTCAGCCTTGCAACCTTCGAAGTTGCCAACCGGGACGCAGCGACGCAGACGCATCTCTTGCTGGATGGCCTCGCCGCCAGGTTGGACGCAGCGACCGATCGGTTGGTCGCCGCCAGCTTGCGCCCGAACGAGGCCAGCACCGATGTTCAGCCCTGGGACAAGAAATCCACCTGACCTTTCCGAAGGGGACAGTAATGGCAAACCTGCCTAACAGCGGACGCGGCTTTGATCGCAGCTACAGGCGGGGAGCTGTGATGGGCCTGACGGTGGCCGAGGCTTTCATTCTCCTGGCCTTCTGCTTGCTGTTGCTCTTTACCTGGTGGCAAGTCGACACAGAGCGGCGCAGCCTGCTGGCTGCCGATCGCATTGCGGAACTGACCCCGGAACAGAAGGAAGCCATCGTTGCTGGCTTGTCAGATGGGACATTCGATCTTGCGACCGCCCTCCGTGATGCCGGTGCGGACCTGACCGCCCCAGGTGCCGTCGAAGAACTGGCCGAATACTCGCGCTTCATGAGGGAAGAGGATTTGAAGCGCCTGATGGAGGCGGTCGTAAAGTTGTCGCCCGAAACCCGGATGAACCTAGAAAATGCCGTGCAGGTCACAGACGAGGCCGCCCTTCGTTCGGCTTTGTTGCAGGTGCAGACAGGTGACAGCACAACCGATACCATCGCCGCCCGGCTCGCGGGCGCGGCCAGTCAGGAAGGCGCGTTGGTTGGACTTCTCGAGCAGCGCCTCGGCGAGAGCATTCGCGCAGCTGGTGGTCGCATCGATGCGCGTGGAACCATCACACTGCCGCAGGCCGTGCTGTTTGATGTCGGGCAACAGAAGGTCAAAAATCCGGGCTTCCTGATCGACATATGTTCTACTTGGCTTGGCGCGTTGCGTGAATCGGGCGTGAATCTTTCTGATCTGAAGATCGAGGGCCATGCCTCTAGTGAGGGGGCTATCGGGCAAAGTCCTGAGAAGGCCTATCTCTACAACCTCGACCTGTCGCAACGGCGCGCCCAGAACGCGCTTGGTCTCTGCCTGGGGGGCGTTGAGAACCCTGATGTGCGCGAATGGGCGCGGCAGCATCTTGCAGCAATCGGCTATTCCTCAGCCCGGCCTATCTACAATCCTGACGGCAGTGAAGACAGAGAGGCTTCGCGCAGGGTGATGTTCAGTGTGGCGCTGAACCAGGAAGCTCTCATCGAAGACATCAAGCGTGATGTGTCTTCCGAAAACCCAGGCCAACTTGTCATGTCCGCCACGGGTCCGGCTCGGGTCGTCGACGGCGACACGATGGAGATTCAAGGAACTTCGTTCCGGCTGTCTGGTATCGACGCACCAGAGATGGGACAGACTTGCGTCAGTCGCGAAGGGGTTGCCTTCGACTGCGGCGAGGTGGCGCGTCGCGGCTTAGAGGAAACGTCGGCGGGGCACGAAGTATCTTGCACCGCCCAGACGGTCGACATCTATCGGCGCCCCGTTGCCAAGTGCACCGCGAATGGCATGGATCTGGCCGAGGCCATGGTCATAAACGGTTTTGCTGTCGCATTCCAAGAATACTCTGACGCCTATCTCGCGGCAGAAGCAACCGCGCGCGAACAGAAAACTGGCATCTGGAGCACTGCATTTGAAATGCCTTGGGAATATCGGAAGGCTCCTTGAAGCGCGCCGACGACACCTGCCCTGCTCTGTCCCCGGAAGCGCATCTGGTGGAGCGGCTGTATAGAACTTGCAGTCCGTCTCAAGAATAGAGTGTGCTCCGGAAGGTCGTCGGCGGAGGCAAACGGAAAAACGGAAGACGCGGGCGCGCCAACTTGCCATTGCCATCAGACGATGTGCCTGAACATGGTTCGGGAATCTGACCACACCTTGCCCAATTCGCTGGGGCGAGCGTTGAGGCGCATCCGCGGTTCGAGTGGTGGTCACGCGTGGTCGAACCGGGAACGCGGCCAGTGACCGCCCCCTGCAAGCCTCGGCGCATGCAGCTGCGCTTCATACCGGATACGGTTCCTTCCGATCCGCACGCCCTTTTGAAAATCAATCTATATCTATGAAATCTATACGCTATCAGAAAAGACGGATCGGGATGAGCGTTTGATCGGTCTGTCTCCGGGATGTGTTCAGGGATGACCTCCAAGTGTCACTGATCGTCCCCGGTCGCATCAGCACTGTCTTTGGCCGGCTGTCGTTCGATGGGCCGCTGGTGGATTTCGATCCTCGGTGCTCATACCAAGGTCCGTCTCTTCGGGGAAAAATAGGTTCTGGGGCTTGAGAACGTCAACTTCGCGGTAAGTGCATAGAGCCGGCTCAACAAGACAAGGGGTTTCGCGTCGCGGAATGTTAACATCCTAAGCGCACCAGACCCCGAAATTGGACGCCATCTGCTCCGAAATGTTACGTTTCGGGACGGAAACTTGACGCGGACAGGTCGAAACTTAACCTTGTGGACAGAAAAGGCGACATCTTTCGGTCGGATGTAACCCCGCATGTCACCTGCCGAGCGCCGCCGCCCGCCGCCGGGCCTTCTCCACTGTGATCTTCGCCACCCTGGCTGCCTCTTGCGCCTTTGCGAAGCTGCCGATGTTCACCCGCTGCCCTTCGACCTCGACCATCGCGTCAAAGTGGTCCCCGACCCGCCAGACGCCCGGTTGACCGGCGGGCTCCGCAAGCAGCGGCCGATGGGCGCGCTTCTGGCTGCGATCTCCTTCGCGCAGGTTCGACCAGCGGTTGTCGCTGCGGTCACCATTGACATGCGCGATGTTCCAGCGTGGCAGCGTGCCCGTCATCCAAAGCCAAGCGAGCCGGTGCAGCAGGTGCCGTTCATTGTCGATGGAGACCTTCAGAAAGCCCCGCGCATCATGCGCCGTGCCCGCCGCCCGGCCCTTCCGCGCACCACGGGCGAAGGTGAAGCTCCCGGTCTCGGGATCGTAGTGCAGGACTTCGCGCAGGCGTTTCTGGGTCAGCATCGATTTCCTTCCGGTTGATCTTAAGGTCTTTATGTCTGAAGGCGGACTTCGTCAGCCGGGACACGAAATTTCCGCTCTGATGCGCTTGGAGATTACGACGAGAGGATCTACTATGCCCTCGAGGCGACAGACCGGCTGCAACAGCGCCTCCCCGTCCGCAGGCCAATGCCAGTGGATCCGCGCGAGCGGTGGGAAACTTGGGTCGTCGGATCCAGAGGGCCACCTGCGGGTGGTCCTTATCTTTCTCGGAGATTTGAGCTGCTGACTGTGTCGCTAAAACATCAGCCTCGGCATCCGGATCTCGATGGACGACAATGGACGCTGTCTCGACTACATCTTCATCGAACCCCTTTGGCGGTCCCTGAAGTATGAATGCGTCTGTCTGCACGCTTGGGAGACCGGCTCTCAGGCCAAGGCTGGCATCGGGCGCTGCACTACCTTCCACAACCACCAACGCTCCCACACCGCCCATGGCGGTCAACCGCCCGCGGTGGTCTACTTCAACGCCATCGAGACCGACCAGCAGGTGCAGGCAGTAGCTTAGACCAGCTGGAAACCTGTCCAAAGATCGAGGAGTAGCTCAGATGCGCCTAAACTTCTGAACTGGTGAGTTAGGTTTGAAAACTGAATGGCGACCAACGCGGCGTTGCATTGCGAAACTTGCGGTCTTGCATTCTCGGGGCTTCATTGATCACATGAATAGGCCCACTGCACTTTTCCAGGACTGTCGAACTCAAAGGTTTCCTTTTGTCGTTTCGGTTCATTCATTCCAGCGATCTGCACCTCGGTCGCCGCTTCGGCAACATCCCCGAGCCGCCGGACGGAAACCTCCGTGGGCGGCTGATGGAGGCGCGGTTCGACAAGATCCGGCGACTTGCCGAGGCTGCACGCGACCATGGCGCCGCGCATGTGCTGTTGGCGGGCGACACCTTCGACTCCGCGACCCCGTCGCGGCAGGTGCTGCGTCAGGCTCTGGCCGCGATGCGCGAGGCGGAGGCCGTGCAGTGGTGGCTGCTGCCCGGCAACCATGACAACCTGCGCAACGCCGAGCCGGTCTGGGACGAGATCGGCCGCGATGCCCCGGCCAACGTCCACGCCCTGCGCAGCACGGACCCGGTCTCCCTCATCGCAGGCGTGACACTTCTCCCCTGCCCCGTTCCCGTGCGCGCCTCGGGCCGCGATCTGACCGAGGCTTTGCCCCGCATCGCCACGCCCGAGGGCACGCTCAGGGTCGGACTTGCCCATGGCGGCGTGGTCGACTTCACCGAAAGCGGCGAGCAGATCCCGCCGGACCGCGACCGCAGCGCCGGGCTGGACTATCTGGCGCTAGGCGATTGGCACGGGCGGCTGCAGGTTTCGGCGCGGACGCAGTATTCGGGTTCGCCCGAGCAGGACCGCTTCAAGCATGGCGCAAGGGGCCAATGCCTGGCCGTGACGCTCTCCGCGCCCGGGGCCAAGCCCGAGGTGACCGGCATCGAAACCGGCAGCTTTCTCTGGGCGGACATCGCCCTGCCGCTGCACGAGGGCGAGGACCCCGCCGCTGCGCTGGACGCGCTGCTGCCCGTGACCGAACGGCGCAACACCCTGCTTCTGGTCCGAGCGGGCGGCTGGGCTTCGCTTGCCGGTCATGCGGCCCTGCGCCGGGCAGCCGAACAGCACGGCCCCGAGTTTGCCTTGCTGGACATGGTGACGGACGGGCTGGGGACGCTGCACGACGTCACCGACCTGGACGCGATCGACCACGGCGGCGCAATGCGGCTGGCGGCCGAGCAGCTGATGGGCGAGGTCGGAGATGCCACGCTGACCGAAGAAGACCGCACCATTGCCGCAGCGGCGCTGAACCGGCTCTATGCCTACTCCGTCAACGGTGCGCGATGAAACTGCGCGCGATCACCCTGAAGGACGTCCGCCGGTTCATCGACCCGGTGCGCATCGATGGCTTCGACGACGGCGTGAACGTGCTGTGCGCGCCCAACGAATTCGGCAAGTCGACCGTGTTCGACGCCCTGCGCGCCCTGTTCTTCGTGCCCCATGGGTCGCGCGGCAAGGAGATCGGCCAGCTCCGGCCGCATGCTGGCGGTGCCCCCGAGATCTGTGTCGAGATCGAGACGCAGGCCGGCACCTTCCGCATCTCGAAACGATGGTTCAGCAAGCCCGAAGCCCGTGTAACACGCGCGGGCGTTGTGGTGGCGCAGGCCGACGAGGCCGAGGCCTGGATTGCGCGGCTGCTCGGCACGAGCGACGGCGGGCCCTCGGGCCTTCTCTGGGTCCGGCAAGGGCTGACCGGCCTTTCCGACGGCAGCACCAGGGAACAGCAATCCGCCCGAGACGCCCGGCGCGACCTGTTGTCGTCGGTGACCGGCGAGGTAGAGACGCTCACGGGCGGACGCCGGATGGATGCGGCACTGGCCCGCTGCAACGAGGAACTTTCCGCCTACGCGACCGGAACCGGGCGGCCGCGTGCCGGGGGGCCATGGGCCGAGGCGGCGCAGACGGTCGACATGCTGGCTGCAGAACGGGACCAGCTTGCCCGCCGGGTCGAGACCCTGCAGGCGGCCCTGGTCGAGCGTGCGCAGCTTCGCCGCGAACTCGCCGAACTGGAGACGCCAGAGGCCGTGGCCGACCGCAAGGCCCGACTCGAGACGGCGGTCGCGGACCATCAGATCGCAATGTCCCATGCCGAACAGGCCAGTGCAGCCGAAAAGGCGCTTCAGGCCGCAACCCTAACCGCAGACCGCTCCCGCGCGGATCTTGCGACGTTGCGGACGGTCAGGAAGGACCTCGCGCTCGCGGTTGAAAAGGATGCGGACGCGAGGCTCCAACTTCAGACGGCCCAGGCGGCACTTCTTGAAGCCGAGACAGCCCTGAGCGAGGCCACAACCGCCCATGACGCCGCTGAACAGGGCCGCAGGCACGCCGAAGACAAGCTGCGCCGCGCGCAGGCTCGCA
>CALKAA010000337.1 GCA_937983495.1 uncultured Gemmobacter sp.
GCTCATAGGAAAGCGCAGGCGATGGGGGGGCGGCTCACAGAATGGTTCTGGGCCGAAACGGGAATTGAGGATCGCACCCTATCACCGAACCGTGGGTGGCGGCACAGGTTCAAAACAATCGGGCGGAAGCAAGACATTCAGGCCCAAACGCTAGACGCGATCCAAGGCCATACACTTGCAGGGGCATCGGGGGGCTATGGCGAGGTTGATCTGGAGACCAAAAGGAACGCGATTGAGCGTTTCCCCCGGTATCAAATCAAGACCACCAGAGACCATGATTAAGGCAGGGCTTTAGGGGGTCTAAGGCACCGGGCAGGGACACCACAGGGAACACCGAAACACCACCTAAAGTGCTCCTGCGGTAGGCTTAGCGGCGAACCTTAGACCATGGCGAGAAGCACCAAGGGGTTACCGAATTACAAGCGACTTCCCCAATGAAGGGAAGCCGCAAGAACAGGTCAAGGCCGATCAGTTCAAAGATCAGGGTTTGGCGGAAGGCGGTGAAGGTCATCGGCGGGCTTCCTTTTCCTAGGCGTATACGCGACAGATAGCACCGCCAGAAATCAATTCAAGATATTGATATTAAATAATATAAATTCACATTCGCATTGATTTCGGGGCTGGATTGCGCGGCGGGGACCGCAGCAGGGGCAATTCCCCCTCACTCTAGGATAGCAGGCGGGCAAACCAACGAATTACCGCCCACTCTAGGTAAACTAGGCAGCTTTTTCGCCAGCTCTCCAGAACAGCCCACGCCACCCTTGGTGGTCCGCCTGCAAGCCCCCGGCATGCGGGACGGTCGGGCATTTCCTGCAACTGCATATTGAGGAACCCCCACATGCAGCACACCGCCACCACCTTCGCCCAAGTCCTTGCCGACAAGATGATCATGGAACGCTTCGGGCGGTCCTACGGCATCACAACGCTTGAAGCCTATCACGACCATCTAGAGGGCTCAACGACAGCACATCTTGCAAAAGGCGCGGCTGAACGTACCAGCGCCACGGCAGGGGCGCAAAGACGCGCGGCGAAACTGAGCATCGAGAACGCCAGCACTGTTATCATTGCAATCCCCTTGGATAACCCACGCGCACGGGGGGCAAGGCTTACGCAAACAGTATCGACGTGGCCGAATACTTCGGGAAGCGACACGATAACATCGTGCAGGCAATCGACACCATCATCAAAGAAGGCCCCGATGCGTGTCTCCTGATTTTTCAGGCTACCCCCTACAAGCACCCCCAGAACGGCCAGACCTACCGCTACTACGAGATGACCCGCGATGGCTTCGTGGAACTGGTCATGGGGTTCACCGGGGCAAAGGCCCAAAACGTGCATATGCACACTTCTACTACATGCACGTTCTGGGGTTTGGCATCAGAACCCGAAGTCTCCATCTTCAAGGTCTACCCTGAGGGGGTCTTCTGTCTCATAGGGGGCACCACCTGCGAAGCTCGCCATTTCATAGATGCGGCGCTCACCCATGGCCGAGATGATGGCTTCATCTACGGCTTGGGCATCCCGAAGGATCGGGTCTGGGTTCTTTCGGTAGTCTAGAAGGTCGCGCAGCCTTGCCGCCAGCCCTGCAATGGCATCCCCGCGCTGTGCATCGGTGAGCATAGGTTCGCCCTCTATGAGGTAGGTTCTGTCGCGCTGGTCGCGCTTCCAATTGCCTGTCGCTGCTGTTTCTCGTGTCTGCATGACAGCCCATCGCGCCCTCATATTTGCCACGGTGCGAATGCCTACCTTTGCAAGCCGGGCGATCTCATTACGCTTGTAGCGGGGTGTCACATCCTCTCGCACCAGCCGCCACGCTGCATTCAGTCTTTCCGTGAGCGATAGCGGCTTAACGGGCATGGCGTTGGCTGACAGTGCCGCCGCTAGGGCGCTTCTTCGGTCCCCCTCAAGTATGAGGGCCGGAACTTTGTCTGGCCACTTGACCATCCGATACGCTGCCAGTCGATGTTCCCCGTCCAGCACAATCAGGGGGGTGTTATCGGGTGCCCCCCTTTGTCGCCACAGGAGCAGGGGCGCGAAGGGTTCGGCGCTGACAGTGAGGCTTCGGGCGAGGTCGTCCCGGTGATACTGATCGAGGGGGCCTTCCCGAAACCGAAACCCCCGGCTGGTCACAATGCGGTCAAGGGCGACCGAAGCCGCCCCCATGGTTTGCCCTAAGGTGTTCATTGCTGGCCGTCCAGCTTGGGGCCATACCCGCGCCCGCTCAGGCTTTGGGCAATCGCTTTATGCTCTTGCAGTTGTGCCCGTGTATCGGTCTTTGCCCGCCCCGCCGGGCGTTCGCCTTGTGCCGCCTTGCCGATGATAAAGATATTGGCACGGCGCAAGTTCAACGGGTTGCGGTCGAGGGTGCGGGCTTGCTGCCCCGGCTTGGCGTTGGCGATCACGCGGGCAATGGTCGCGTTGGTGGTGGTCGTTTGACCACTGAGCGGAACCTTTGTTCTGACCTGAGCATCGGATCGGTCTTTGGACTTGTGGGCCAAGAACCATGTCCCGTAAGCGCCGATTTCCATCAAGTCGAGCCATTGGGCAAATTCCAGTTTGGCCCAAACCCTTGCCATCCTTGAGGGTGACTACGGGGGTGTTGTTGGTGGTATCCCGAAAAATCGGGACACCCAAAGCAGGCATAAGCGGCTTTGCCCCCCCCGGCCAAACTGGAGAAAATTTCTGAAAGGCCAAGATACATATACAAGGATCGCCCGGTTTCCCCCGGTGCCCCCTCGCGCGGGCGCGGGTTATGGCTCACGCAGGCGCTGCATGGCCCCGGCTCAGGGGTTACTAAGCGAGGTGCAGGTGACAGGTGAGCGGGCATGCCAGCCGCACAATCCTGCAAGTGATGCCCACAAGGGTATACCCTTTCGGACAAGTACCGCGCCCTGCAAAAGAATGTCCGTTAGGGTTGACAGGATTAATCGGACACGTTAATCAGCGGACATCACCCAAAAGAACAGAGGCAGAGCCATGTCAAAGACGTTCCTCTATTCCCGCGTATCGACCTCAGACCAGACCATTGA
The DNA here is from genome assembly GCA_937983495.1 of uncultured Gemmobacter sp. Classification (GTDB taxonomy): domain Bacteria; phylum Pseudomonadota; class Alphaproteobacteria; order Rhodobacterales; family Rhodobacteraceae; genus Gemmobacter. Next base: position 3,030 of record CALKAA010000337.1, read on the forward strand.
CCACCAGAAGAGCCAAGCCGAAGCGGCTGGTTTTGTGATTGATGTGGTGGTGGCAGACCAAAGTGTTTCTGGGGTGACCACCAGCCTTGCTGAACGCCCCGAGGGGAAGCGCCTGTTTGATCTGTTGCGCTCCGGGGATGTGTTGGTGGTCCGTTGGGTAGATCGACTGGGCCGGAACTATCAGGACGTGACCGACACCATCCGCGAGTTTATGCGGCGGGGGGTCATCATCCGCACCGTGATCAACAATCTGACCTTTGATGGGGCTACGAAAGACCCGATGCAGCAGGCAGTCAGAGACGCCCTTATCGGGTTCATGGCAGCCACCGCACAGGCACAGGCAGAGGCCACCAAAGAGGCCCAAAAGGCGGGCATTGCGCATGCCAAGGCTGGGGATACCGGGGCAGAACGCTACCGGGGCAAGAAACCCAGCTATAACCGCGCTGTCTTCACAACTGTCTGCGATATGTTGGGGTTGGGCAAAGGGGCCTCAGAGATCGCCAAGGCCACGGGGCTTTCCCGACAGGCGGTCCTCAGAATAAGGGACGGCAGGAAAGAGGCAGAAGCCGCTTTGTGCCGTTGGGGAATGTGATACCCTGATAATGGCTTTTCAAGAGGACACCCAGCAGGTACACATTCCACTCAGGCGGCCCACTAAAAATCCTTGAAAACAAGGTAAATGCCGTGCTTTCTCAAGAGTTCAATCCTCTCTTGCAGCACCATTTACTCCATTGCTTCACAATAAACATCCGGCAATCAATGCCTTAAGTGCGCCACTCATGTACAGATGGGTATTCGGATAGCACAGCCTTGGCAGAACAACGGCATTTACGACCTCCGCCAACGCATTCTGCAAGATGTGGCTCATTTTTGCCAAAGGGCTAAGGGGGGTGGTCATGCTTGTGAGGGGAAGGCATGACTAGGGATCAAGCCTGAAGCCAAAGCGGCAATCCGGCCCCCTTTTCCGGGCTCGCCCTTTACCCGCGTCAGGGAGACAGAGCGCCTCCCAAAGCGCATTTGTGCGCGCACGCCCTCACTGGCGCGCATCTGGCAAGGGCGAATAGCGGTGACCTTTGGGAATGGCTGTCGACTGTTTCTGCCTCTGCGAAAACCGATCGCGTGGAAAACGGTTCTTTGCTAGGCCGTCAGGCGATCCGCCCTCCTCTGCGGCCATCGCTCTGGTTTCTTTTTCCACGATGGGTGTAACGAACCACATCTTTATCGTGACTATATAAAGTGATGGTCCTGAAAATCAGGCCATTCCTAGGGCGACATGAGGGGCTGATCTTGAGAAAACCATTTCTTCTGGCCGGTGCCATTGTCGCGGTGATTGGACTTTTCATCGTGTTGCGCGGTCAGGCGCTGGACCTTGCGGCCCTGCGCGACCTGATCGCTGACTTGCGCGCCTGGCAGGCCGAGCATGCCTTTGCACTGATTGTCATCTTTTTTCTTGCCTATGTTGCGGTTACCGCACTCTCCCTGCCCTTCGCCGTCTGGATGACTTTGGCAGCCGGGGCGCTGTTCGGGTTCTGGCAGGGGCTGTTGATCGTTTCCTTCGCCTCATCTCTGGGCGCGACCCTTGCCTTCCTCGCCGCGCGCTATTTCCTGCGCGATTGGGTGCGCGAGCGGCTTGGCAGCCGGGCCGCAGCGATTGAAGGGGGCATGCGCCGCGACGGCCCCTTCTTCCTGTTCTCGCTGCGGCTGATCCCGGTCATTCCGTTCTTTGCCGTGAACCTGCTGATGGGCTTGACCCCGATTTCCGCGCTGACCTTCTATCTGGTCAGCCAGGCGGGTATGCTGGCTGGCACCGCAGCCTATGTGAATGCCGGAACTCAACTTGCGCAACTGGACAGCCTGTCCGGCATCGTCTCGCCCGCGCTATTGCTGTCCTTCGCCCTTCTGGGCCTTTTCCCCTGGATTGCCCGCATGGTGCTGAACCTCCTGAAACGCCGCAAGCTGTATTCCGGCTGGACCAGGCCCCGGAGCTTTGACCGCAACCTCATTGTGATTGGCGGGGGGGCGGCGGGGCTTGTCTCTGCCTATATCGCGGTGGCGACCAGGGCGAAGGTGACGCTGGTCGAGGGGCACAAGATGGGGGGGGACTGCCTGAATTATGGCTGTGTCCCTTCCAAGGCGCTGATCAAAAGCGCCAAACTGGCCCATCAGATGCGCAAGGCCAGCCATTACGGGCTGACGGAGATCGACCCGCAAATCCCTTTCCCGCGCGTGATACGCCGCGTTCATCAGGTCATCGCAGCCATCGAGCCACATGACAGTATCGAGCGCTATACGGGCCTGGGTGTCGAGGTCTTGCAAGGCTATGCCCGACTGATCGACCCATGGACGGTCGAGATCACGCTGAACGATGGCGGGGTGCAACGGCTGACGACACGGGCGATCATCATCGCCACCGGTGCCGCGCCCTTCGTGCCGCCGCTGCCTGGTCTCGACGCGGTGGACTTTCTGACCTCGGACACCCTGTGGGACCGCCTCAAGGACCGCGAAACCGCGCCGAAGCGGCTGGTGGTCCTGGGCGGCGGGCCAATCGGGTCGGAACTGGCGCAGGCCTTTGGCCGCCTTGGATCTTCCGTGACCCAGATCGAGATGGCCCCCCGCATCATGATCCGAGAGGACGAAGATGTTTCGGCGGCGGTCAAGGCCTCGCTTGAGGCGGATGGCGTCACCGTCCTGACAGGTCATAAGGCGCTGGCCTGCGGTGTCACCGACGGCGAGAAGTGGATCGAAGTCGAGCATCAGGGCCAGATACGGCGGATTGCTTTCGACGAGATCATCGTTGCGGTAGGGCGCGCGCCGCGCCTCACAGGCTTTGGGCTGGAGGAGCTGGGCATCAAGACCGGCCGGGTGGTCGAGACGAACGACTATCTTGAAACGCTCTACCCCAATATCCTGGCGGCAGGCGATGTGGCTGGCCCCTATCAGTTCACCCACACCGCCGGGCATCAGGCCTGGTTCGCTGCCATCAATGCGCTGTTTGGCAATGTGAAGCGTTTCAAGGCGGATTATCGCGTCATCCCCTGGGCCACCTTCACCGACCCCGAAGTCGCCCGCGTGGGCCTGTCCGAAGCCGAAGCGCAGGAAAAGGGCATTCCCCACGAGGTCACCCGCTATGGTATCGACGACCTGGATCGCGCTATTGCCGATGGCGCGGCGCATGGCTTCGTGAAGGTGCTGACTGTGCCCGGACGCGACCGCATTCTGGGCGTCACCATCGTTGGCGCACATGCAGGAGACCTGATCGCGGAGTTTGTGCTGGCGATGAAGCATGGGCTGGGTCTGGGCAAGATTCTCGGCACGATTCACATCTACCCGACGCTGGCAGAGGCGAACAAATACGCCGCCGGAGAATGGCGGCGGGCGCATGTGAACCCGCGCCTTCTGGCCCTGGTCGAACGCTATCATGCTTGGAGGCGCGGATGATCGACGCACGGCTTCTTCCCGTCCAGTCGGCTGTTCTTGCCCCCGTAGCCCGCTGGCTGCATGCGCGCGGGGTGCGGGCGGACCATCTGACACTGGCAGGCTTTGCACTCGGGGTGATGGCGGCCGTGTCGATCGCATTTGGCTTGTGGATTGCGGCACTGGCGCTGATTCTGGCCAATCGCCTGCTGGATGGCCTGGATGGTGCGGTCGCCCGCCTTGCCGGGCCAACCGAGCGGGGGGCGTTTCTCGACATCGCCCTCGATTTTGTCTTTTACGCACTGGTTCCGCTTGGCTTCGCGCTGCATGACCCGGCGACGAATGGCCTGCCCGCTGCACTCCTGCTGGCAGCCTTCATTGGCACGGGGTCGTCCTTCCTGGCCTTCTCGGCCATTGCCGCAAAGACGGGGCTGAAGGCGCAGGATTATCCGGCCAAGGGCATCTACTACTTGGGCGGGCTCACCGAGGGGTTCGAGACGATCGTTGTCTTTGGCGCGATGTGCTTCTGGCCTGTCACCTTCCCGATACTGGCGTATATCTTCGCTTTGGCCTGTGCGGTGACGACGGTTCTGCGCTGGCGGCAAGGCTGGATCGTGTTCAGAGACATGCCCGTGTCACAGTCCTGACCCGGCAAGGCGGGAACCCCGCAGCAAATGACGACGAAGAATGGAGAAGACATGTCCTTGAAACTGAGCACCGCCCTTGCTGCCCTCATGCTGGCGGGACCAGCCCTTGCCGATGATTGGCAGACAACGCTGGATGCTGCCCGCGGCCAGACGGTCTACTGGAACGCCTGGGGCGGGGACGAGCGGACCAATGCCTTTATCGAATGGGTCGGGCAGGAAACCGAACGGCTTTACGGTGTCAAGGTCGCGCAGGTGAAGCTGACCGACACGGCCGAGGCCGTGAGCCGCGTCGTTGCGGAAAAGGCGGCAGGTCAGGACGCAGGCGGTTCGGTGGACATGATCTGGATCAACGGGCCGAACTTCCTGGCCATGAAGGAACAGGGCCTGCTGCATGGCCCCTTCGTGGCCGACCTGCCGAATGCGAAATATCTGGACCTTTCGCCCGCATCCCCCAATGCGGTGGACTTTACCGTGCCGGTCGAGGGTATGGAAAGCCCCTGGCGGCTCGCGAAATTCGTTTTCAATTACGATGCCGCCCGCGTCACCAATCCTCCCTCCAGCATGGCGGGGTTTGTCGATTGGGCGCAAGAAAATCCGGGGCGCTTCACCCATCCCGACCCGTCGAACTTCATGGGCGCGACCTTTCTGAAACAGGCCCTGATCGAACTGGCCCCCGATACGTCAGTGCTGCAAACCGCCGTGACCGACGAGGCCTATGCCTCAGCGACGGCCCCCCTCTGGACCTGGTATGACGCGCTGCGCCCGAACCTTTGGCGAAGCGGGGAAAGTTTTCCGGAAAACCAGTCGGTGCAGCAGCAGCTTCTGAACGACGGCGAGATCGACATGGCGATGTCTTTCGATCCGGCATCGACCGCGGCGGCCATCATGCAGGGACTGTTGCCCGAAACGGTGCGTGTCTTCGTTCCCGAAGGTGGCAGCATCGGGAACGTGAGTTTCGTAGCCATCCCTTACAACGCGGCCAATGCCGAAGGGGCCGAGGTGGTGGCAAATTTCCTGCTGGACCCGGCAACACAGGCTCACATGCAGAATATCGAGGTGCTGGGCTCGTTCTCGGTCCTTGACCCGGCAAAGCTGGATGAGGCCGCAAAGGCCACCTTTGCCGCCCTGCCAAGCGCCCCGGCACTGCCGGCGCTGGACGACCTCGGCCCGACGCTGCTGGAGCCTCACGCGAGCTGGATGACCCGCCTGACCGAGGACTGGGCGCGGCGTTACACGAAGTGAGCGCAGGGATGCGGCCGGGCACGGGCTTGCGCCTCGGCGTCCTGATCGCCGTGAGCGGGGGGCTTTGCCTGCCCATTGCCGCAGGGCTCTGGCAGACTGGCCGGGCCGCCTTTGGCCTTCTGCCCGCCCTCGGTGCTACCGAACCCGGAGTGATGGCTTGGCAGCAGTTGACGGCCCTGCCCGGACTGGGGCAAGCGGTCTGGCTGAGCCTGTTCACCGGGATGGCCGCGACGGGGCTGTCGCTTTTGTTCGCGGCCAGTTTCTGCGCCGTCATGCATGGGCGGATGACGCCGGGGCGCGGGGCACGGTTGCTCACACCATTCCTGGCCGCGCCCCATGCCGCCATTGCCATCGGCCTGGCTTTCGTTCTGGCCCCTTCGGGCTGGATCGCGCGGGCACTGGCCCTGCCCTTCGACTGGGATCGCCCTCCTGATCTGGCCAGCGTCAATGATCCCTGGGGGCTGGCTTTGGTGTTGGGTCTGATGGTCAAAGAGGTGCCGTTCCTGCTTCTCGTCATCCTCGCGGCGCAGACGCAGATCCCGGTGCGCGCACAGATGGCGGCGGGGCGTTCGCTTGGCTATGGGCCTGGCCTTGTCTGGCTGAAGGTTGTGATGCCGCAGGTCTGGCCGCTGATCCGGCTGCCGGTTCTGGTGGTCTTGGCCTATTCGCTCTCGACCGTCGACATGGCACTGATCCTTGGCCCGTCGAACCCGCCGACGCTGGCTGTTCTTCTGACGCGGCTGTTCTCGGACCCTGACCTTGACCGCCTCCTGCCCGCTTCGGCGGGGGGGCTGGTGCAACTTGGTCTCGTGCTGCTGTCCTTCATCCTTTTATGGCTGGCGGAACGAATGGTGGCAGGCCTTGGCGTGATGTGGCTGCGCCGGGGCGGGCGTGGCAGTTCAGCCGAACCCCTGTTGCGAGTGACCACAGGGTTGACCCTTGGGCTTTTCCTGATTGGGGCGTTGGCCATGCTGGCGCTTTTCCTGTGGTCAGTGACCTGGCGTTGGAGTTGGCCCTGGATGCTGCCAGAAAGCTGGTCAGTCCGGGCGTGGGTCTCGCCCAACACAGGCTGGGCACCCGCTTTGGCACAGACCCTGACGCTGGCCTTGACGACAACGGCACTTTCCCTGGCACTCGCCATCGCCTGGCTGGAAGGCGAGGATCGCGCGCAGATGCCGCGCGCCCGCTGGGCCGAAGCGCTGATCTACCTGCCGCTGCTGATCCCGCAAGTCTCGTTCCTGTTCGGCATGAACGTGCTCCTTCTGTCGCTGGGCCTGCGCCCGGGGTTCTGGCCTGTGGTCTGGGCGCAGGTGCTGTTCGTCTTTCCGTATGTGATGATCACCTTGTCCGATCCGTGGCGGGCGCGCGACCCACGGCTGGATCGCAC
>CALKAA010000338.1 GCA_937983495.1 uncultured Gemmobacter sp.
GTGTCGGTGACGGTGTCGACGGCGTCGAAAAGTGGCTCCTTGTCTTCCTGGTTGCTGGCGCAGGTGATGGGCGCGTCGCGCCGCACGGTGCTGTGGCATCTGGCGCTGCCCGGTGCCTTGCCGCAACTGGCCTCCGGCCTGCGGCTTGCGGCGATTTATGCGCCTTTGGGTGCCGTGATCGGCGAATGGATGGGCGGCGCACAGGGGCTAGGCGCGCTGATGCTGCATGCCAATGGCCGCATGAAAATCGACCTGATGTTCGCAGCCCTTCTGGTGGTCATCCTGCTGGCGCTGCTGCTGCAACGGGCCGTGAACCAAGCCTTGCAGCGCGCGCTGCGGCGGCGCGGGTTTGCAGCCTAGCCCAGCCGCACCATCAGATGACGGGCAAGGGCCCCCACATTCTGCGGCTCCAGAATAGACAGGTGATCGCCCGGAATGTCGATCAACTGCCAGCCACCCGCCGCCACCGAAGACCAGCCGAGCCCGGTTTCCAGCGCCTTGCGGCTGTCCCAGAAACTCGCATCGGCGCGGAAGATCAGCAAGGGGCAGGCAATCGGGCGGGGCTGATAGGCCTCTACTGCGGCCACATTGGCCAGCACCAGATTGGCCCCGTTCACCTCTCCGGGGCGGGCCGAGGCCAGTTCGGCCTCGATCTGGCGGTTCTCGCGCCGGAAATGCAGCACCCGCGCGACATGACGCCAACCATGCCGCCGGATCTGGCCCAGATGCGCAACAATTTTCCCTGCCCCCTGCACAGGAGGCCGCCCGTCAGGCCCCTGTGCATCCAACACCGCCACAAAGCGCACATCGCGCCCGGCCTCCAGCAACAGTTGCGCCAACTCATAGGCGAAATAGGCCGCCATCGACACCGCGCCCAGTGCCAGCGGGCCTTCCGGGAAGGCCAGTTGAATATCGTTGAAATAGCGCCGCGCGATGTTTGGCACGCTCACTTCATCAAGGCTTTTCGGCGGCCCGACCGTCAGCCCATAGACCGGATAATCCGGCCCCAAAGCCTCGGACAACGGCCGGAACAAGACCTCTTTTTCGCCCAGAACATGAATGGCGAAGAAGGGCACCTTGTCGCCCTCCGGCTGGATCGGCACGAGAAGATGCGCCTCGGCCTCGTCCCGCTCCAGAAACCGTGCCAGACTGCGCGCTGTCGGGTAGCGGTAAAGGTCGGTCGTGACCACGGGCTGCCGGAAGCGCGCCTCCAGCATGGAGGCGATGCGCAGCGTGATCAGCGAATTGGCCCCGTAATCGCGGATGTCATCATCCGGGCCCAGGCGCGACACGCCCAGAATTTTCGCCATCAAGCTGGCCACGGCGAAGGTCAGCGTATCCACCGGGCCATCATCGGCCTGATCACCGGGCGGCACCGGCGCGGGTAGGGCGGCCATGTCCACCTTGCCGTTGGGCTTCAGCGGGAAGGCCTCCACCGGAACGATCATCGGCATGGTCGCTCCGGTCATGTAACGCGCGACATGGGCCACCAGCCCCTCCAGCGCCGGGCTGCCCTCGCGCAGGTCGGGGCCGCAGACCCAGGCAACCAGCCGCGCCGCATCGCTGCCCGCGCCATGCACCGCCACGCGCACATCGCGCAGGCCCTCGAACTGGCCCAGGGCGCGTTCAACATCGCCCAGGTCGATGCGCAAGCCGCGCAACTTCACCTGCCGGTCCCGACGGCCAAGGAACATCAGCGCCCCATCGGCCCGCCATTGCGCCCGATCGCCGGTGGTATAGATGCGCCCCGTTCCCGCAAAGGGATCAGGCCGGAACAGCCGCGCCGTGATCTCAGGCTGGTTCAGATAACCGCGCGTCACCGCCACACCGCCGATATGCAGATTGCCCTCGGCCCCGCGCGGCGCAAGACTGCCGTCAAAGGCCAGAACATAGGCCCGCGCATGCCCCATCGGGCGGCCAATCGGCACGTCCTCGCCATCTTGCAAGGGCTGAGCCTGTGGCGCGGCCCAGGTGGTGCTGGTGATCGTGGCCTCGGTCGGACCATAGCCATTCATCCAGGCGCAACCCGGCGCAAGGCGCTGCCAGTCGGCCAGGGCCCCGGCATTGATCCGCTCGCTGCCCGTCACCACCAGCCGCACCGAAGGCGGCAGCGGCAGGCCGCGCGCCTTCATCTCGTCTACCAGCACATGCCAGAAACTTGCGGGCAGGTTCATCACCGTCACATGGTGGCGGGCAACAAATTCCAGAAAGGCCTGAAACGAGGCCGTTTCATCCTCGCCCCGGATCACCAGCGCAGCCCCTGACAGCAGGGTCGGCACGATCTCCTCCAGCGCGACATCAAAACCGGGCGAGGCGAAATGCAACACCCGGTCGGCAGGCGTCAGACCATAGGCCTCCATCGCCGCCGAAGCATGCGCCGACAGCGCGCCTTGCGTGCCCATCACCCCCTTGGGCCGCCCGGTAGAGCCAGAGGTGTGGATGATATATGCCAGCCGATCCGCCTCTGGCACGAGGGGGGTGAAGGGCGGTGCCTCGATATTGGCACTTGGGCTGATCAAAGGCACGGCAAGCCCTGCGAGCCCGGTTTCACCGATCACCGCACAAACATCGCTTTCAACCGCCCGCAAGCTGCGCTCGGTCTCGGGCAAGCCCATGTCCAGCGGCAGAAAGGCCGCTCCCGCCTTCAGCACCGCCAGAATGGCCAATGTAAAGTCAGCCCCGCGCGGCAGATTGATCGCCACAATGCTTTCGGCACCGATGCCCTTGCGCGCCAGCCTGCGCGCCATGACTTCGGCTCTTGCATCCAGTTCGGCGTAGGTCAGCTCGCCAAAGGTTTCGTCGATGACCGCCACAGCTTCGGGCTGTGCAGAGACCATCGCCGCAAATCGCGTCGCAACACAGGGCAGAGCCTCGGCCACTGGCCGTTCGGGGCGCGACAGGCGCAACAATGTGGCCTGCTCCTCTGCCGAAAGCATGGAAAGACCGTGCAACGGAGTGCCATCCGGGGCATTGGCCATGGCTGTCAGCAAGGCTGCATATTGATCCAGGAACCGCGTCGCCAGATCCGGCGAAATCCGCGCGGCGTCATATTCCAGCTCCAGCTCCAGCACATCGGTGCCATAAACGGCCATGGTGGCCGGGGTTTCGCCTTCTTCCAGCAACTGCACCTTGCGGTTTTGCCAACCCTTGCCCAAAGCGGCCATCATCGCGCCCAGCCGCGCCCGCGAATAGACCAGCACTGTCTGGAACAAGGGCGTCGCCGCCGAAAGCCCCGCCCATTGGCGCACCTGATCCAGACTGGCCGCGTGATGAGGACGCAGCGCCTCGGTTTCCGATTGAGCAAGTGCCAGCAAAGCATCCAGATCCCGCACATCCGCCAGATCCAACCGCTGTGGCAGGGTCGCAATCAGCGAAGCCACCGTGCGCTCATGACCCGGCATCAGATTGCGACCCGCAAGCGTCAGGCCAAAACTGGCATCTGATCGCCCTGTCCACCGCGCGAGGATCAGCGCCCATGCGGCCTGCAAGGCGGCAAAGGTTCCGGCACCCGCCTTTCGGGCCCTGCTGCGAAGAGCCGCTGTCACCTCGGCGGGCAGGTCCACACGGCAAGACTGCATGCGGCCTGGCGTGCGATGAAGATCAAGCAGATCAATCTTCTCAAACTCGCCAAAGCGCGCGGCGAAATGGGTTTGGGCTGCGGCCTCATCCAACGGCGGAGCCGCGCAGATCACCGAATGCGCAGCCTCGCCGGCGGCCAGCGGCTTTGCGCAGAGCAGGTCTGCCAGATCTTCCAGCAAGACCGCCATGCCGGGCAAGTCAATCACGGCGTGATGCAAGGTCAGCACCAATAAGGGCGGCAGCTCCCCCCGCGTCGCCAACATGGCACGCCACCCACCCGAACGCAGATCGCAGCCGCGCGCACGATCCGCTTCAAGCCAGGCCTCCAAAGCATCCCCGGCAGCTTCGGGCCAGTCACACCGCGCCAATTCTGGCGAAAGCGATGCCCCGAACTCCCAGAAAGGAACACCGTCGGGCGCAAGATCGGCGCGGGCACGCAGCGCAGGATGGCGCGCGGCCAAGTCCCGCAATGCCACATGCAGGCGCTCGGGTTCCAATGGCAAATCAGGCGCTTCAAGCAGGATTTGCTCAAGATTGGCACGCCCACCACTGCTCGCAAGCCCCGACAGCAACATGGCCTGCTGAAGCGATGTCGGGGTGAGCCGGTCCTGCGCCCCCCTATGCCCGTGGCCTGCCTCACCCAGTCCAGTATTCTTGCCTTGCACCGTCACGTATCAATCTACCCCAATCAACGCGGAGCCCTCCCCGCTTCAGAAACCTCACCCCAATCTGCTGTCCATATCCACACGGAATGTGTCATCGGCAAGGCAGAGCCATGACAGGACAAGCCCCAAACTGCCCCAGGACAACCCATGGCGACCATGCCCCCTTGCTCAAATGTAGCTTGAGGCCGGGGCCAAGCTCAGGCAGGATTGCCTGCGGGCAGGGGATAATTTCAGGTGTTTGTTCATATCGGTATCACTGCAACAGCCTCTAATGCGGAAGGTTGGGGCGATAAGCAATATGCTCAGGGTCTGGTTCGCGCGATCCGGCAGATGCCCGGCTGCGATGCGGAATTGTTGTTCCGGGGCGAGGTGCCCGCGCCGAAAGATGGTCCGGCGGTGCTGTTGCGCATCCTTGGCCCCTATCTGGAAGACCCGGTGCCAGGCCTGCCCAACCTGATCTGGATGATCAGCCCGCCCAATCTGGCACCAAGCGCCACGCTGGCACGATTTCAGACGGTGTTTTGTGGGTCGGAGGCGCTGACACGGCTGTTGCAGGGGCAAGGGGTGCGGGCGCTCTATCTGCCACAGGCCACCGCAAGCGAAACATTCCACCCCGACCGCCGCCCTGCCGGAGCGGAGGAAATCCCACTTGTTTTTGTCGGTGCCTATGCGCCCCGCGCCCCGCGCCGCATCGTGCTGGACGCCATCGAGGCCGGGTTCGAGCCGCAGATCTGGGGGCCGGGCTGGGAGGGCGTGGTGCCTGCCCGGCTCTGGCGGGGCGCGCGGCTGGAGATTGACGCGCTGGCCAAGGTCTATGCCCGGGCGCGGGTGGTGCTGAACAGCCATATGGGCAACATGGCCGCAATGGGCTTCATGAGCAACCGCAGCTATGATGCGATGGCCGCCGGTGCCCGCGTGGTCTCGGACCCGGTGGCGGGGTTCTCGGACCCCGATTTGCCGGAACTGGTGCAGGTCTCCGGCATCGCGGCACTGGCAGAGGTGATGGCCCCGCTGCTGTCTGGCCCGCCCCCGGATGACGCAACGCGACTGGCCCTGCACCAACGTGTCATCACAACGCATAGTTTTGCGGCCAGAGCGCGGCTGATCGTCAAGGCCGCCCGGCAGGCCTGGCAGGCGGGCACCTGCCCGGAACCCGCCTTCTGGCCGGGGCGGGCGCTGCCATCGCAGGCTACGCCGCCGCCACACCTCAGCGATCCGGCGGCTTCGGATACGGCGACCTGCCCTGCCGTGCTGGCTGCCGCCGAGGAGATGCTGACCCTCTGCCGCTATCTGGAACAGCCCGATGCGCCGCCCCTTTCGCCGCCCCGCCCGGCAGCGCAGCAGGGGGTCATCCATCCGATGATGGCCGATCTGCGCGCCGTGCAGGCGCTAGC
>CALKAA010000339.1 GCA_937983495.1 uncultured Gemmobacter sp.
ACCAGTGGCCACTACGATGTCAACGTAGTGCTCTACCGCTGAGCTAACCGCCCACGCTCCGGTTCGGGGCTGCTGCGGCCTTGTTCAACATGAACAGGCGCGGCAACTCCGCGTCGGTGAGCGGTCTATAAAGAGAGTCGCCGGGGGGATCAAGGGGATTTGGCAGAGAAAATTTCTGGGCTATATCTGGGCCATGACGATGCGCACCGCCACCGAGGCCTATGATCTGATCCGGCCCCTGCGTCAGCGGGTGCCGCTGGTGTTCTCGTCGCCGCATAGCGGGCGGGCCTATCCGGCGCAGCTTCTGGCGCGCACGGCGCTGGATGGGCGGATGATCCGTTCGTCAGAGGATGCCTGGGTGGATGAGCTGTTTGCAGGCGCGCCACGGCTGGGGGCGCCCTTGCTGCTGGCCAATGCGCCGCGTGCCTATATCGACCTGAACCGCGCCCCGGACGAGCTGGACCCGGCGCTGATCGAAGGCGTGACGCGCAGCCCTCACAATCCGCGCATCTCCTCGGGGCTGGGGGTGATTCCGCGCGTGGTGGCGCAGGGGCGGCCGATCTATCGCGGGAAAATCGCGCGCAGCGAGGCCGAGGACCGGCTGGCGCGATTCTGGCAGCCCTATCATGCGGCGATGGCGGCCTTGATGGCCGAGACGCGGGCGGGTTTTGGCGAGGCGGTGCTGATCGACTGCCATTCGATGCCGCATGAGGCGCTGGAGGGGCAAAGTCGCCCCGGCAGCCCCCGCCCCGATGTGGTGTTGGGCGACCGTTTCGGGGCGGCAGCGGCGCGGGGTGTGGTGGACCGGATCGAGGCGGCCTTTACGGCGGCGGGGCTGCGGGGGGCGCGGAATGCGCCTTTTGCGGGGGCCTATATCACGCAGGCCTATGGCCGCCCCTCGCGCGGGCATCATGCGGTGCAGATCGAGATCGACCGGGCGCTGTATATGGACGAGACGCGGATCGAGAAGCGGGCCGATTTCGCGGCCTTTGCGGGTGTGATGGCGGAAGTGGTGGCGGGAATCGTCGCGGCCTTTGCACCCTCGGGGTCGGATACCGGGACGCTGGCGGCGGAGTGATCACTCTGCGGCACCAATCATCTGCGTGGTTTCGGGGGCCAATTCCTCGAAATCGAAGTTATCAAGGCGGCGGGCGCGTTTCCCGGCCTTGTCGGCGCTGATGCGAATCTCGTCGAGGTCTTTGGCGGCCTGGCCAAAGTGGCGATCGAGGTTCGAGACGCGGTCGCCCAGCCGGGTGACATCCTGATAGAGCATCGCCAGTTCCTTGCGGATGGCCCCGGCCTGTTCGCGCATCCGGGCATCTTTCAGCACGGCGCGCATGGTGTTCAGCACCGCCATGCAGGTGGTGGGCGACACGATCCAGACCTTGAGTGCGAATCCCTCGCGCACCAGATCGGGGAAATTGGCGTGCAGCTCGGCATAGACCGCCTCGGAGGGTAGGAACATCAGCGCGCCATCGGCGGTTTCGCCTTCGAGAATGTATTTCTCGGCAATGGCGCGCAGATGGGCGCGGACGGCAGAGCGCAGCTGGCGGGCGGCCAGATCGAGATCGGCCTGCGTCTCGGCCCGGCGCAGGGCCTCGTAAGCCTCCAGCGGGAATTTGCTGTCGATGGCGATGGGACCGGGCGGATGCGGCAGGTGGATCAGGCAATCAGCCCGCCGCCCATTGGAAAGCGTGGCCTGCATGGTGTAGCTGTCAGACGGCAGGGCCTTTTGCACGATGTCATGCAATTGAATTTCGCCAAAGGCGCCGCGGGTTTGCTTGTTTGACAGAATATCCTGCAAGGACAAGACATTGCCCGAGAGTTTCTCGATGTTTTCCTGCGCCTTGTCGATGGTGGCGAGGCGCTGGTGCAGCTCTCCCAGGCTATGCGCGGTGCGGGTGGCGCTGCCATGCAGGCTTTCGCCCATCTGGCGCTGCACCTCGGCCAGACGCTGTTCCATCACTTGCAGCATGGCGGTCTGGCTGTGGGCCTGCGCCTCGGACACATGATGCAGGCCCCCGGCGAGGCGTTCCTGGCCCTCCGCCAGGCTTTGCACGCGGCTCCCCATCCAGCCCAGTTGCGCCACCAGCGGATCGACGGCGCGCGAGGAGGCGCGCAGGATCAGCACCAGCAGCAGGAAAAACGCCCCCAGCACGGCGGCGGCAATCAGCACGGCGGGGTCGTTCCATGCGAGTTGAAGGGAGCCAAGGCGGATCATCGGCGGCCAAACAGTTTCTCAATGTCGCTGAGCGCGAGGTGAACATAGGTGGGGCGGCCATGATTGCACTGGCCGGACAGCGGCGTGGCCTCCATCTCGCGCAAAAGCGCGTTCATCTCCTCGGCGCGCATCTGGCGGCCCGAGCGGATGGAGCCATGGCAGGCCATGCGCGACAGCACGGCATCAATGCGCGATTTCAGCCGGTCAGAGCGGCCCAGATCGGCCAGATCATCGAGAATGTCGCGGATCAGCGCGCCCGCGTCGATGCGGCCCAGCAGCGCCGGGGTTTCGCGCACGGCGATGGCGCCACCGCCGAAAGGCTCGATCACAAGGCCAAGGCGGGCGAGATCTTCGGTGATGTCGAGCAGGCGGGCGGCGTCGGGCTCTGACAGTTCGACGATTTCGGGGATCAGCAGGGCCTGCGCGGCGATGCCGGATTCGGCGGCCTGCGCCTTGAGGCGTTCATAGACAAGGCGCTCATGCGCGGCGTGTTGATCGACGATCACCATGCCCCGGCTGGTTTGGGCGATGATGTAGTTTTCATGCACCTGCGCGCGGGCGGCGCCCAAGGGGCGTTCGGTCAGATCGGGCGCGGGGGGAACGGTGGCCTCGACGCGCGCCGAAGGGGCCTCGGCAAAGCCGAAGTCGCGGATGGGGGCCTGCGCCACATAGGCGCTGCGCAGCGCGGTTTGGGACGGGCGGTCCATCTGATAGATGCGAGGCGCGGCGTTGGCTTGCGGCACTGGCGCAGCGTTCGGTTCGGGCGTGAACGCCTCCAGCGTTTCGCTGGCGACCGTGGAGGAGGCGCGGTGCCCGGCCCCATGCAGCGCCAATCGCAGGCCCGAGACGATCAGGCCGCGCACCAGCGCGGGTTCGCGGAAGCGGACCTCGGATTTGGCGGGGTGGACGTTCACATCCACCCGCTCGGGGTCGCATTGGATGTTGAGCACGGCGGCGGGGTGACGGTCGCGGCTGAGAACATCCATGTAAGCGGCGCGCAGGGCACCAAAAAGCTGCTTGTCCAGCACCGGGCGGCCGTTGACGAACAGGAATTGCGCCACGGACGAGCCGCGCGAATAGGTGGGCAGCGCGGCATAGCCGATCAGGCGGAGGCCGTCGCGTTCCAGATCAATCGGCAGGGCGTTATCGGTGAAATCGGCGCCCAGAATGCGGGTGAGGCGGCCTTGCAATGCGTTGAACAGATCGCCGTTTTCGGGATCGACGCGGAAGATCACGCGGCCCTCACCCCCACCTGTCACATCGCGCAGGGTGAAGCCGACATGGGGTTCGGCCAAGGCCAGACGCTTCACCACATCGGCAATCGCGCCCATCTCGGCCCGGTCGGAGCGCATGAATTTCAGCCGCGCGGGCGTGGCGAAGAACAGGTCGCGCAGTTCCACCACGGTGCCGCGCGTCAGCGCCGCCGGGCGCACCGCGCCCATGCGCCCACCCTC
>CALKAA010000340.1 GCA_937983495.1 uncultured Gemmobacter sp.
TAGCGCTGGTCGAACTTCTCGCGATGCACGGCGGCGGTGCGGCGCAGGCTGGACTCGGAGGCCTCCATGCCGGGTTCAAACGTCGCGCAGGTGCGGGTGATGATGCGGTTCCCCCCTTGGCCTGTGTCGATGCGGCGCATGGTGGTGCCCATGGGATCGGAGGGGGTGATGCCCCAACGCGGCTGGCCGCCAAGGGCTTTCACCGCGGCGCTGTCCAGCTCGGCGGTCATCGAGGCATAGAGGAAGACGTGCATCAAGCGGCCACGGGCAAAACCGAAACTTTCCAACTGGCCGTTATTGGCGAAGATCACCTGGCCTGCGCTGACGCGACCGCGCGGGGTGGTGACCAGCCAGCCATTCCCTTGCCGGGTGACCGATTGCACCGGGGTCGCCTCGGCCACCGTGACGCCCGCCCGGCGCAGGCCTTCGCCAAAGCCGCGCACATAGCCCGCCGGTTGCAGCATGACTGTGCCGGGGGTGTAGAGGCCCGAGAGGTAATGGCGCGAGCCGGTGAGATCGAACATCGCCTGCGCGTCAAGGCGCTGGCTGGCCTCGCCCATGGCTCTCAGGTGTTCGGCGTAACTGGCGTTCAGCCGGTCGGTCGCCTCACTTGCCGCGCCATTCACCTTGCCGGCGGGATCGAAGAAATTGGGGTCGATGCCGTATTCGGCCACGGCCTCGCGCGCGAAGGCGATGGCGTGGCGATTGCGGGCGATCGAGGCGCGGTCATCGCCGCCACCTGCGTAATCGTCGGATTGAAGCTCATGCGGCAGGTCGATCATGAAGCCCGAATTGCGGCCCGAGGCACCCTCGGCCAGACGCCCGGCCTCCAGCACCACGATGCGCGCGCCGGGGTTCAACTGCCGCAGGCGGCGCGCGGCGGATAGCCCCGCGAAACCTGCGCCAATCACCGCGAAATCAGCGGTCACATCGCCCGGCAGAGCCTGCGGGGCGGGTTGCCCCGGCAGGATGGCCGACCATGCGGCGGGGCCGCGATGGACAGGCTGGCGCCGGGCGATGTGGTTTGTCATGCGACTGCCTCGTCTGCGTCGTCGGAAAGGTCGACCCAGATGGTCTTGATCTGGGTATACTGGTCATGGGCGTGGATGCCATTGTCGCGCCCGCCAAAGCCCGACTGTTTGTAGCCGCCAAAGGGGGTGGCAATATCGCCTTCGCCAAAACTGTTCACGGTCACCGTGCCAGCCCGCAGCGCCCGCGCACCGCGCAGCGCCTTTTTGACATTCGAGGTGTAGATCGAGGCGGCAAGGCCATATTCGGTGGCATTGGCCAGCGCGATGGCCTCATCGTAAGTCTCGACCGTCAAGACGGTGAGGATCGGCCCAAAGATTTCTTCGCGCACTTGGCTGTCGCCCGGTTTGCAATCGAGGATCGTGGGTTCCACGAAACCATCCGCCGCCTTGCCACCCAGCAGCACCTTTGCGTCTTTGGTGATGTAGCTGGCGACCTTTTCGTAATGCGATTTCGACACCAAAGCGCCCACGCGGTTCACCGGATCGAGCGGATCGCCCATCGGCCATTCGCGGGCATGGGCGAGGATGCGTTTCAGCAGTTCCTCTTTCACGCCCTTTTGCACGATGAGGCGTGAGGAGGCCGAGCAGTTCTCGCCCATGTTCCAGAAGGCGCCATTGGTGATATGGGCCGCCACGCGGTCGAGGTTTTCGGCGTCATCCAGCACGACGGCGGGGTTCTTGCCGCCCATCTCCAGCGTGACTTCCTTGAGGTTCGATTCCGAGGCGTAGGTGAGGAATTTGCGCCCCGTTTCGGTGGAGCCGGTGAAGGACACCATGTCGATATCCATATGGCGGCCAATGGGTTCGCCCACATCGGCGCCGCCACCGGGCAGCACGTTGAACACGCCCGCAGGCACGCCCGCCTCCATCGCCAGTTCCGCGATGCGCAGCGCGGTGAGCGAGGTTTCCTTGGCCGGTTTCACCACGATGGAGCAGCCCGCGGCCAGCGCCGGGCTGATTTTCCACGCCAGCATCAGCAGCGGGAAGTTCCACGGCAGCACGAGGCCCACTACGCCCACGGGCTCGCGCACCACAAGCGCCAGATGGCCATCGGAGGAGGGCGCGACCTGATCATAGATCTTGTCGATCAGCTCGGCATGCCAGGAGAGGCAATGCACGGTCTCCGGCACGTCGACCGTTTCACAGTCATAGATGGTCTTGCCGCTGTCGAGGCTTTCCATCACGGCCAGTTCCCGTGCATTGCGTTTGATCAGCTTGGAGAGCTTGATCAGAACCTCTTTGCGTTCCTTGGGGTGGAGGCGCGACCAGCGGCCATCCTCGAACGCGTCGCGGGCTTTCGCGACCGCGAAATCCACGTCTTCCGGGCCGCAGGCGGCGATTTGGGCCAGCACTTCGCCGGTGGCCGGGTTGGTGGTGGTGAAGGTCTTGCCCGAGATCGCCGGGCGGAAGCTGCCGTCGATGAAGGCCTGCGTGGGCAGGGTGAGGGTGGCGGCGATGGCTTTGTATTCGTCACGGGTGAGAAGGGACATCGTTTTACTCCGCTTCGATCTTGGCAATGGTGGTTTTCAACACGCGCACAACCTGTTCAAGCTGGCGCTTGTCATCCTTGTTCAGCGCCTTCAGCGGCGGGCGCGGCGGGCCGGCATAGCCGCCCATCATCTCCACCCCGTGTTTGATGCATTGGATGAATTTACCGCCTTGTTCCAGCACGCGCATCAGCGGCATGAGAGCCGACATGATGCGGCGGCCCTTGGCGAAATTGCCCTCGACCGCGCAGGCACGCCACAGAGCGAGGTGTTCGGCCGGCAGGAAGTTCGAGCCGCCGCAGACCCAGCTTTGCGCGCCCCAGGCGAAGAATTCCAGCGCCTGATCGTCCATGCCGCAGGACATTTGAATATGCGGGTAATCGCGGCCAAGCAGGTGAACGCGGTTGATATCGCCCGAGGATTCCTTGATGGCCTGGAAATTGCGGCTCCGGCCGACGCGGTCGAGGAATTCCTCGCCCATGTTGATGCCCATGCGGCCGGGGTAGTTATACAGCATGATCGGCAGATCGGCCGCGCGGTCGATGGCGAGGGCATTCAGCGCATTCTCGCGCTCGGTCGGCACCGAATAGGGCGGGCTGCCCACGAGGATCGAATCCGCGCCGATCTTGGCGGCGTGTTCGGCCATGATCAGGCTGTCTTCCAGACGGATGGCCACCGTCCCCACCATCAGCTGCACCCGGCCCTTGGTGACCTCACGCGCGAGGGTGGCCAGCTCCAGGCGTTCCTCCATCGACTGCGCGTAATATTCGCCGGTGGAACCGCCATTGATGATGCCATGCACCCCGGCGGCGATCAGCCGTTCCAGATGGGCGACAAAGGCGTCGCGGTCGATGCTGCCATCCTCGCGATGCGGGGTGATGGCGGGGGTGTGGATCCCGTCGAATCTCATGAAGCTCCTCTCTGTTCCAAGGCGCCGGGCGCGCGGCCCAACGGGAACTGAATGCTGGCGGGGGTGACGAAACTTTCGATCTGGGCGCGCGACAGCTCCCAGTGGGACACCGCCAGATCGGCGGCGGCATCGGCATCGCCGGCCTCGATCAGCGCGATGAATTCATCATGCTGGTCGGCGGCGGTGGCCGAAATGCAGGCCATCGCGGCCTTGCGCGGATCATAGAAGGTCATGCCGATGCGGGTATGGTCGATCAGCAACCGCCGCAGGCTGGGCATGAGAAATTCGTTATCGGCCATGTCGCCGATGATGGAGTGAAAGCGCTCGTTCTCGACCGCGCGTTCGGCGGCATTCCCCCCGGCAATTGCCTGACGGAAGCTGCGCTGGCAGTCCTTGAGGCGCGCAATCTGCGCGGGCGTGGCATGCTGCGCCGCCAGCCGGGTGACAGCGGCATAGATCATTGGCGCGGCCACAAAGAAGTTGCGCAAGGTTTTATGGGTCATCGGGGAGACCTGCGCGCCGCGATTCTCGTGCAGCACCACATAGCCCTCACCGGCGAGCTGCCGCAGCACCTCGCGCAGCGGCGGGCGGGAAATGCCATAGGCCTCGGACAAATCGGTCTCGTCCAGATAGGTGCCCGGCTCCAGCTCCTGCGTGAGAACCTTGCGGCGCAAGTCCTCGACACAGATCACCTTTTTGCTGCGCGTCTCGATTTCCACCGGGGCCTCCTTGCCTGTCTTCGCCTGTTGGTCAGATGAATCAGGTAGCCTTCTTTCTGTCTATTCTCCAAAATACATATTGTCTACATTGATCCCTGCCTGCCCGGCAAAATAAAATACATATTGTCTACTCGAACATTTCATGCTTGTATTTTAGAAGCAGGGGAGATTCTGCATGACCCAACCTCAAAGAGAGGAAGTCATCCGCTGCGAGGGGATCTGGAAGATCTTCGGCGACAAGTCGCGTCAGGCGATGGACGCGATCCGCAGCGACGGGCTTTCAAAGAAAGACATCCGCGAAAAGTTTGACTGTGTGGTGGGCGTGCAAGACGCCAGCTTCAGCGTGGGCCGCGGCGAGATTTTCTGCATCATGGGCCTGTCCGGCTCGGGCAAATCGACGCTGATCCGCCATATCAACCGGCTGATCGAACCCACATCGGGGTCGATCATCATCGAGGGGCAGAACGTCAACGCGATGAATGCCCGCGACCTGCGGGCGCTGCGGGCCGAGCGCATTGGCATGGTGTTTCAGTCGATGGCGCTGATGCCGCATCGCACGGTGCGCGAGAATGTGGGCTTCTCGCTGGAGGTGCGCGGCGTGGCCGAGGCCAATGCCGCCAAGATCGCCGCCGCGATTGATGCGGTCGACCTGACGGGTTGGGACAAGAAATACCCCGACGAGCTGTCGGGCGGGATGCAGCAACGGGTCGGGCTGGCGCGGGCGATTGCCGCCGACCCGTCGATCCTGCTGATGGACGAGCCGTTCTCGGCGCTGGACCCGCTGATCCGCAAGCAATTGCAGGGCACGTTCATGCAGCTCTCGGCAGAGCTGCACAAGACCACCGTCTTCATCACGCATGATCTGGATGAGGCCATTCGGATCGGTGACCGCATTGCCATCATGAAGGACGGTGTTCTGGTGCAGATCGGCACGCCGGAACAGATCGTGACGGAACCGGCAGATGACTATGTGGCGGAGTTCGTGGCCGGGATCAGCAAGCTGGATCTGGTGACGGCGGCGCGGATCATGCAGCCGGTGGCGCAGTATCAGGCGCAGAATGGCGCGCAGGATATGGCGCATTGGCCGCTGGCGCGGCCTGAGGACAAGCTGAATGCGCTGGTCGATCTGGCCGTGGGTGCCGACAGCCCGATCCGCATTGAAGCCGAGGGCCGCATTGTCGGCATCGTGACGCGCCGCGCGCTGCTGCGTGGCATTCAGGGCCGCGACGAGGCCGCCACCGGGCAGGAGGCCGCGTAAGATGGACAAGGAATTCGACTGGCTGAACCCCTTTGCCTCGATTGATCTGGGCATTGGCACCTGGGCTGACGGGATCAAAGGCTGGGCAATCTCGAACCGCGATCTGATCCAGCCGTTGAAACAGTTCTTTGAGGGGGTGATCATCCGCATCGAAGCCACGCTGCAAGCTGTGCCGCCGGTGATCATGCTGATCTTGCTGACGCTGATCGCCTGGCAGGCGGCGGGGCGGCGGGTGGCGATTCTGGTGGGTTGCTGCCTGATCGCGCTTGGCCTGTTGCATCCGAATGCCTGGAGCCTGGCGATGACCACGCTGGCCATTGTCACCGCCAGCGTGTTGCTTTGCGTGCTGATCGGGCTGCCTTTGGGCATTCTGGCCGGGAAAAGCGACCGCTTTGAATCGATCGTGCGCCCGGTGCTGGACACGATGCAGACCATTCTGGCGGGGCTGAACCAGACCATCATGCTGTCGCTGTCGATGGTGGTGATTGCCTCGATGATCTCGGTCAAGGGCTTGGGCAACGAGGTCTTGCGCGCCATGGGCCGTCTGGATGCCGGCAAGGCCATTGTGGGCGGTTTGGGCATTGTGATGCTGGCCATCGTGCTGGACCGCATCACGCAGGGTTTGGGCCGCTCTGGCCGGGAACGCGGCCACCGCCACTGGTGGCAAAGCGGGCCGGTGGGCCTGATCACCGGGCTGTTTGCCCGCAACTGAAATCCAAAACAAAGCCCGACGGAGAGGAAGACCATGAAGCATTTCACGCTGACCACCGCGCTGGCGCTTTTGCTGGCGAACCACGTGTTCGCCAATGACAAGCCCGGCGAGGGTGTGACCGCCCGCGTCATCATGCCTGCGCAGATCGAGGAGCATTTCCACCATTACGTTCTGCTGCGCGCGCTGCAAGACCTGGGCTATACCACCGCTGACCCTGCCGAGGCTGAATATCAGACCATCCACCTTGCCATCGGCTCGGGCGATGCGGATTTCACCGCGAACCATTGGCAGACCCTGCACAACGCCTTTTTCGAGGAATCGGGCGGCGCTGCGGTGATGAGCAAGGTGGGCGTCATCCTGCCCGGCGCGCTGCAAGGCTATATGGTGGACAAGGCCAGCTATGATGCGGGCATCACCGATCTGTCGATGCTGAAAGACCCGGAAGTGGCGAAGAAATTCGATGCCGATGGCGATGGCAAGGCCGATCTGGTGGGCTGCATGCCGGGCTGGGGCTGCGAGCGTGTGATCGAGCATCAACTGACCGAATTCGGCCTGCGCGATACCGTGAGCCACAACCAGGGCTAGTATCAGGCGATCATCGGCGACGCGATTGCCCGCCATGAAAACGGCGCGCCGATCATCTATTACAACTGGGTGCCTTACTGGGTCTCGGGCGTGCTGGTGCCGGGCAAGGATGTGGAATGGCTGAGCGTGCCCTACACCTCGCTGCCCGATGGCAATGACGTGAACACCACCTTCGAGGGCAAGAACCTTGGCTTTGCGGTGGATAATGTGAGCGTGCTGGCGCGCAATGACTTCCTGGAGGCCAACCCCTCGGCCAAGGCGCTGTTCGAGATCGCGACGATCCCGGTGAATGACGTGTCGGTGGCGGCGCTGGAAATTTCCAAGGGCGCGGACAGCTCGGAAGAAATCTGGGCGCTGGCGGATAAGTGGATTGCGGACAATCGCGCCACCTATGACGGCTGGCTGGCAGCGGCGCGCGCAGCCAAGTGACACCAGCGGGGGCGGCGCGCTGCCGCCCCCCTTTCCTGAACGGCGGTGCGAGCATGACCAAGACCACGCATTTCGCCTTTTTCCTGCTGCGCGATTTCTCGCATCTGGCGTTTTCCTGCGCGCTGGAGCCGTTGCGGATTGCCAATCTGGTGTCGGGCCAGACGCTCTATCGCTGGACCCTGCTGTCGGAGGATGGCAAGACCGCCACCTCCTCCAACGGCTGTGTGACGCTGGTGGAGGGCGGGATGGAGGGGCAGCGGCATCTGGACCGGCTGTTCCTGATCAGCGGCATTCATGTGCAGGATCATACCAGCGCGCCGGTTCTGGCCTGGCTGCGCCGCGAGCGGGTGAAGGGCACGCCCTTGGGGGCGATCTGTTCAGGGGCCTATGTGCTGGCGCGCGCCGGGTTTCTGGACGGGGTCGAGACGGCCGTGCATTGGGCCTATCATGACCTCTTCGAGGAAGAATTCCCCGAGGTTCTGTTGCTGCGCAATGTCTTTGCCGCGCGCGAGAAGATCATCACCGCCTCGGGCGGGACGGCGGCGGCGGATCTGATGCTGCATCTGATCGGGCGCGATCATGGCGCCGATCTGGCCACGGAAGTGGCGGATCAGATGGTGTATAACGCGGTGCGCGAGGGATCTGCGGCGCAGCGGGTGTCGCTGCAATCGCGGCACGGGATGCGCAATGCCCATCTGATGAAGGCGATTGCGCTGATGGAGCGGCAGATCGAGGAGCCGATCTCGCCCAGCCTGATCGCCGAGGAACTGGGGATTTCCACCCGGCAGTTGGAGCGGCTGTTCGGGCGCTATCTGAACTCCACGCCCAAGCATTATTTCATGGAGCTGCGGCTGCACCGGGCGCGCAACATGCTGCTGCAAACCGAGCAATCGGTGACCGAGATCGCCATGGCCTGCGGCTTCCGCTCGCCCTCGCATTTCTCCAAGGTCTATCGCGGGTTCTACGGCAGCTCGCCCGTGGCGCAGAAGGCAAGGCTGGGGTGAAGGGGGCGGGGCTTCGGGCGGATCAGCCCGTGACCGAGAGGCCACCTCACAAGGGGCGGAAAAAGAAACGCATCGCGTTTCGCCGCCCCAGTGGGAACGGTGAAGCAAGGCCGTTTCAGCGCATGACCGAGAGGCCAGAGCCTGCCCCGGCGGGTGCGAAGCGCCCGCCAATGGCGGGGCGGG
>CALKAA010000341.1 GCA_937983495.1 uncultured Gemmobacter sp.
CACTTTCACGGGTTCCTCCACGCCGCAGCCCTTCACCCGGCTGGTGATCGGGGCCAGCGCAGCGCCGCGGATTTCCGGGTCACCGCAGACCGAGCCTTTCTTGGGCAGCACGGCGGTTTTACCCGGCAGGGTGCGGACCACCGCAGCTTTTTGCAGCCTTGCTTCGGGTTCGGCGGCCTCTGGCTCTGCCGCGCGGCGTTTGGCAAGGCCCTTCGGGCGGGCCTGCGGCAGGAGCGAGGCTCGCAGACCATTGAAGGCCACCACCTCGACCACCGAGCCGGGATCAAGTTTGGGCGCAGCCAGATCGGCCATGGTCGCGGCATAGCGTTCGGCAAGGCCCTCGGGGCGGGGCAGGGGGCGTTTCAGCGGCTGCACGGCATTGGAGGACGAGACAGTGGCCACGACCAGATCGGGCAACGGTTCAGCCGCAGGGGCCGCGCTGGCGGCAGGGCGGGGCTTGGGCATCAGCGATTTGCCCAGACCTTCGGCCTGCACCATGCCCGTGCATAGCAACATTCCGGCGGCCAATGCCCAAGCAGCCTGTCTCATCCGCAGATCCCCCGACCCGTTCTCTGGCCCGTTGGCCATTTATGCGGGCGGTTGAGACCGCCCGAAATCCGGCGCAGACGTATCCTGCCCGGCCTCGATGATCCCCCGGCGAATGGCGCGCGTGCGGGTGAAATAGGCGTGCAGATGGTCGCCATCTCCCAGCCGGATTGCCCGTTGCAGCGCGAACAGTTCCTCGGTGAACCGGCCCAGAATATCCAGTGTCGCATCCTTGTTCGTCAAGAACACATCGCGCCACATGGTGGGGTCACTGGCGGCAATCCGCGTAAAGTCGCGGAAACCCGCCGCCGAATACTGGATCACCTCGCTGTCGGTGACGCGCGCGAGGTCATCGGCCACGCCCACCATCGTATAGGCAATCAGGTGCGGCGTATGGCTGACGACGGCCAGCACCACATCATGATGCGGGGCATCCATCGTGTCGACCTTTGCCCCGAATCCCTCGACCAGCGCGCGAAACCGCGCCAGCGCCGCCGGGTCATGCCCTTCCAGCGGGGTGAGCAGCCACCAGCGGTTGCGAAACAGCGTGGCAAAGCCCGAGCGCGGCCCGGAATATTCGGTGCCCGCCATCGGGTGACCGGGGATGAATTGCACGCCCTCGGGGATATGCGGGGCCACGGCCTCGATCACCGCCTGCTTGACCGAGCCGACATCTGTGACGGTGCAGCCCGGTGCCAGATGCGGGCCGATCTCGGCGGCAATCGCGCCCATAGCCCCCACCGGCACGGCCAGCACCACCAGATCGGCCCCTTGCACCGCGGCGGCGGCAGTATCTGTCACGCGGTCCACAAAGCCTACTTCCAGCGCGGTGGCGCGGGTCTCGGGCGATTTGGCATAGCCGACGATCTCGCCCGCCAGACCGCCCGCCTTCATCGCATGCGCCATGGAGGAGGCGATCAGCCCCAGACCGATCAGCGCGACCCGGTTGTAAAGTGCCGTCATTTCAGACCCTTGAACTGCCCGATGGCATGGGCGGCGCGGCGGCAGGAGGCCTCGTCGCCCACGGTGATGCGCAGGCAATTGGGCAGCTTGTAGCCCGCCACGCGGCGCACGATCAGGCCCTGTTCCTGCAAGAACTGGTCGCAGGCCTCAGCCTCCTCGGGGCTGGCGAAACGCGCCAGAACGAAATTCGCCATCGAAGTGTCAGAAGGCACGCCATGCGCGGCCAGGGCCTCAGCCAGCCAATGCCGCAGCCGGGCATTCTCGGTGCGGCACTTGGCGACATAATCCTGGTCGCGCACCGCGGCTTCGGCTGTCTCCAACTGCGTGTTCGACAGGTTGAACGGGCCGCGAATGCGGTTCAGCACATCAATGATCGCCTTGGGGCCATAGCCCCAGCCGATGCGCAACCCGCCCAGACCATAGATCTTCGAGAAGGTGCGCGTCATCACCACATTGGGCATGGCCTCGACGAGGCTGAGACCCGCATCGAACCCGTCCACATATTCGGCATAGGCACCATCCAGCACCAGAATGGCCTGTGGCGGCAGGCCGCGCGCCAGACGCGCCACCTCGCCCGCTGAAATCATGGTGCCGGTCGGGTTGTTCGGGTTGGCGATGAACACCAGTTTCGTGCGCTCGGTGCAGGCGGCCAGCAGGGCGTCCACATCGGTGGTGCGCTCGCGCTCGGCCACCTCGACCGGGGTGGCCCCCGCCGCCATGGCCGAAATTTTATACATCAGGAAGCCATGCTCGGTATACAGCACCTCATCCCCCGGCCCGGCATAGGCCTGGCACAGGAAATGGATGATCTCGTCCGAGCCAACACCACAGATGATGCGCCCGGCATCAAGGCCATGCACCTCGGCAATCGCCTGCCGCAGGCCCGCATGATCGGTGGAGGGGTAGCGGTGCAGCTGATGCACCGATTTGGCGAAAGCCTCTTTCGCCTTGTCAGACGGCCCGAACGGATTTTCGTTCGAGCTGAGCTTCACCACATTGCTCACCCCCGCCACATGGGCCTTGCCGCCTTCATACAGCGCAATGTCCATGATCCCGGGTTGCGGGCGGATGGCGTCGGTCATCGCAGTCTCCCTCGCTTGCCCGGCGGGTTTAGCCGCCGCCGCGCCGCTTTGCCAGAGGCAAGACGCAAACGAGATGCGAAAGGGCCGCGACTGCGGCCCTTCGGTCTTTCAGTGCTTGCCGGTTTTGGCCGCGATCCAATCCATCGCGGCCAGCAAGACGCCCGAAATCACGAAGGTGAGGTGGATCACCACCAGCCAATAGAGCTTGTCATTGGGCACTTCGGTGCCGCCCTGTTTGCCGACCTCCATGAAGACCTTCAACAGATGAATGCCCGAAATCGCCACGATGGAGGCGATGAGCTTCATCTTCAGGCCCGAGAAATCCACCTTGCCCATCCAGCTGGGCCGGTCGCGCTGGTCGCCCAGATCGAGCTTCGAGACAAAGTTCTCATAGCCCGAAAACAGCACGATCAAGAGCAGGTTCGCCGCCAGCGTCAGGTCGATCAGTGTGAGGATCGCCAGAATGGCCTGATCGACGGTCATGGTCATGGTCTTGGCGGCGTAATAGGCCAGCTCCTTGACGAAAACGACCGTGAGCATACCAAGGCAGATTACCAGCCCCAGATACA
Source organism: uncultured Gemmobacter sp. (assembly GCA_937983495.1). Classification (GTDB taxonomy): domain Bacteria; phylum Pseudomonadota; class Alphaproteobacteria; order Rhodobacterales; family Rhodobacteraceae; genus Gemmobacter. The sequence goes on from CALKAA010000341.1 coordinate 3,161, forward strand.
TCGGGGCCATCAACCAGCGCGAAGCGAACAGGCCACGCTCGAACCGGCCCTCGATACTGTTCTTGTCTGCCATCATTGTCTCCTGTTTGCTGCGGCTGCGAGATAGGCGAGGCCGCGGCAGATGGGAAGGGGGGGCATGAAAAAGGGCCCGCAAATCGCGAGCCCCTTCCCAAAGCACAAGTCCCGCGAAGGATCAGTTCTTCGCGTAGTATTCGACGACGAGGTTCGGTTCCATCACGACCGGATACGGCACATCGCCCAGCGACGGGGTGCGCACGAATTTCGCGGTCATTTTCGAGTGGTCGACTTCGATGTAGTCCGGCACGTCACGCTCGGTCAGAGCGACGGCTTCCAGCACGATGGCCAGTTGCTTCGAACGGTCACGAACGGCGATGATGTCGCCTTCCTTGACGCGATACGAGGCAATGTTCACGCGCTTGCCATTCACGGTCACATGGCCGTGGTTGACGAACTGACGGGCGGCAAACACGGTCGGAACAAACTTGGCGCGGTAGACAACCGCATCCAGACGGCGCTCCAGCAGACCCACCAGCATCTCGCCGGTGTCGCCCTTGACGCGCTCGGCTTCGCCATAGATCTTGCGGAACTGCTTTTCGGTCAGGTCACCATAGTAACCCTTCAGCTTTTGCTTGGCGCGCAGCTGGGTGCCGAAATCCGACAGTTTGTTCTTGCGGCGTTGGCCGTGCTGGCCCGGGCCATATTCGCGCTTGTTAAGCGGCGACTTGGCGCGACCCCAGATGTTTTCGCCCATGCGGCGGTCGATCTTGTACTTGGCAGCGGTGCGTTTGGTCATCGCTGATCTCCTTCGTCTGCGCGGTTCAGGCTGGGCCTGGAACCGCTGGTCAATTTCGGGCCGAAGCCCGGCGAAGGGCGTTGTCCTTTCCGGCCTTGTGAGGGACCGGCGACAGGGTTCCCCTTGCGGGGTCCACCAACACCAAAGAAAAACCCCGGAATCGCTTCCGGGATATGGGGCCGCTTATACAGGTGCAGGGGCGGGGGTCAACTGCAAACGCCGCGCTTGTGGCCACCGCAGGCAGGGGGCGCTCG
>CALKAA010000342.1 GCA_937983495.1 uncultured Gemmobacter sp.
GCGGCCCCATCAGGGGCCACGGTCCTGCCTCACCCCGGAGGGCGGGCGCTGGCCGGTGGCTTTGGGCCACCGGCCCAAACGCGGAAACGGTGCCGCGTGACCTCGGCGATGGCCTCGGTCATAGGTTCGGTCATGGTTTCGTGAAGCCGCTGTAACCCGATGCGCAAAAACCTGCTGGCCTGAATGCAACCAATTTCGCCTTGCTGCGTTCACAGCTATGATGGATGCGAAGCCGGGTTCCGGCTCTTGTGCAAGAGGCATGACAGATGACCATGAAAACCTCCCTGATCTGCGGCGTGCTGGGCTTTGGCCTGCTGGCGGGCTGCGTACAGGACCCCTACCAGTATGAAGACCCGAATGCCCGTGCCAAGGGTGGCGCGGTGATGGGCGGCCTGATAGGGGCCACCATCGGGGCCAGCTCGGGCGGCGATGATCGTCTGGCCAAGGCGGTGATCGGCGGCGCGCTTGGCGCGGCGGCAGGCGGGGCCATCGGCAATTCGCTGGACCAGCAGGCGGCAGAATTGCGCCAGCAGCTTGGCGGCAATGCCAATGTGGTGAACACCGGCAACGGCATCAATGTGACCATGGGCCAGGATGTGCTGTTCGCCACCGACAGCTTCACCGTGCGCCCGGATCAGGCCTATAACCTGAGTGCCATTGCGCAGAACCTCGTGCGCTATCCCAACAGCCGGGTGGAGATCATCGGCCACACCGACAGTGACGGTGACGCCGCCTATAACCAGTCGCTGTCAGAGCGCCGCGCGGCTGCCGTGCGCGATGTGATCGCCTCGAACGGCGTGCCGATGAGCCGCCTGTCGGCCTATGGCCGGGGCGAAACCCAGCCGGTCGCCTCCAACCTGACGGCGGCGGGCAAGCAGCAGAACCGCCGGGTGGAGATTGCCATCATCCCGCTGCGGTAAGCACTGACGCAAGGATTGCGGGCGCGAGGGGCAACCTTCGCGCCCTTTTGCTTGCCCTTCGGCGGGATCGGTCATATTTTTTGACCAACGCCGAGGATGCCATGCCCTTTGAAAAGATCACTTCTGAAAAGCTCTCGCAATCTGTCGCGCGGCAGATCGAACTGCTGATTCTGCGCGGTATTCTGCGCCCCGGCGAGCGGCTGCCCGCCGAACGCGATCTGGCCGACCGTATGGGGGTTTCGCGGCCCTCGCTACGGGAGGCGCTGGAGGTGCTGGAGGAAAAGGGCCTGCTGGTCACGCGCGCAGGCGCGGGCTGTTTTGTGGCCGATGTGCTGGGCAATGCCTTTGCGCCTGCGCTGGTCGAGCTGTTCTCGGCCCATGAGGAAGCGGTGCAGGATTACATCGCCTTCCGCCGAGACCTGGAGGGGTTGGCGGCGGATCGCGCAGCGCGGCTGGGATCGGCCACCGATCTGGCGGTGATCGACACGATCTTTCAGAAGATGGAAGCGGCGCATCAGAAGCGCGACCCCAGCGACGAGGCGGCGCTGGATGCGCAGTTCCATATGGCGATCATCGAGGCGAGCCATAATGTCATCATGCTGCACATGATGCGCTCGATGTTCGATCTGCTGAAACAGGGCGTCTTCTACAATCGGCAGATGATGTTCCGCAACCGGATGACCCGCGACATGCTGCTGGATCAGCACCGGGCGATCAACCGCGCGATTCAGGCCCGCGACCCGCAAGCGGCGCGCACGGCAGCGGCGGCGCATATGGATTATGTGGAACTGGCGCTGGCCGAACAGGCCAAGGCCGAACGGAACGAGGCGGTGGCCCGGCAGCGGATCGAGCATGAGCGGAGCCGCTAAAACCGCGCGCAGCCGATGAGATACGAAAAACCCCGGCCCTTGCGGACCGGGGTTTTGATTTGCGTCAGGCAAGGTGCCTTAGTGCAGCTTGGCGGCCACTTGGGCAATCGCGTCGTCGATGGTCGCTTGCGCGCCCTCGGCAGCGAATTGCTTGGCCAGCACGCTGGACGCCGCCGACACGGCCACATCCACGGCGCGCTCGCGCACTTCGCGGATGGCACCAGCCTCGGCCGAAGCGATACGCTCCTCGGCAGCGGCCAGACGGCGGGCGATGGAGACCTTCAGGTCTTCCTTGGCCTGAGCGGCAGCAGATTGCGCCTCGGCCTTGGCAGCCGCGACGATCTGCTCGGATTGTGCCATCATCTCGGCCGACTTGCGCTCATACGAGGCGAGCAGAGCCTTGGCCTCTTCGCGCAGCGCCTTGGCCTCATCCAGCTCGGCCTTGATCTGGGCGGCGCGGCCATCCAGCAAGGCGCCGATCTTGGCGGGAACCTTGGCAATCAACAGGATCGCGACAAAGGCGATGAAAGCCAGCGTCACGATGAAGTTGGAATTGCTGAGCGAGAAGAACGGGCCAGAAGCGGCAAGCGCCGGGGTCGCGGCCAGCGAAAGAATCAGGGGAAGCAGCTTTTTCATGGGCTTACCCTTTCAGTTTCGCGGTGACAGCGGCGGTGATGCTGCGGGCATCGGCCTTGCCACCCAGAGCCGAAACCAGCTCTTTCGCGGTGTCTTTCGCCACTTCGGTCACGGCTTCCAGCGCACCGGCGCGGATGTCCGCGATCCGGCCCTCGGATTCCGCCGATTTGGCAGCGATTTCGACATCGGCCTTGGCAACGGCCTTGTCCAGATCCGCCTGGATCTCGGCCTTGGCCTCGGCCACGATGCGGGCCGCATCGGCGCGCGCCTTGTCCAGCGCGGCGTTATAGGCCTTCTCGGCGGCAAGCGCCTTCTGCTTCAGCTCTTCGGCTGCGGCGAGGTCGTTGGTGATGGTGCTGCTGCGATCGGCCAGAACCGCCCCGATGCGGGGCAGAGCCACAAGACGCAGCACAAGATAGATCACGACAAGCGCGACCACCAGCCACCAAATCTGGTTGAGCCAGGTCGAGATGTCGAGTTGCGGCATGCCAGCGGAGTGACCCGCCGCGCCCGCCGCCGCTTCATGCGCTTCGGTCGCCATTTCGTTTCCTTACCTTCGTCAAACACGTGGCCGGGGAGCGTGACGCCCGCCCGGCCATGAAGATGTGAGACGCGTCAGGATCAGACGGCGAACATCAGCAGCAGGGCGATCAGGAACGAGAAGATGCCCAGAGCTTCGGCAAAGGCGATGCCGACGAACAGGTTGGCGGTTTGCGAAGCAGCAGCCGAGGGGTTGCGCAGGGCGCCAGGTGATGTGGTGAGTTGGGCACGATGCCGCTGTTGGCCAAGGCAGAGAATGCC
>CALKAA010000343.1 GCA_937983495.1 uncultured Gemmobacter sp.
TTCCGGCCTCGCCATTGGGCTCGAACCAATGGCGCCTCAATGGCTCGATCGGGTGCATCAAGCTCCTGGGCCAGCGCCTCGCTGCGCACGAAATCGACGATCCGTTCCCTCGAAATTACGCCGTCACGGTGCCATCGGGATGCCGCGCGCGGAAAACTCCATCGTTTCGCAATCGACCTCGTAGAGCCGCAGCAGGTCGCGTGCGTCGTAGCCAAATGCCAGCCGCTGCGCCGCCTCGTCCCAGATTTGCCAGCTTTGCGCAGGGGCCTGCGGATCGAACAGGACGCGGAGCCAGGCATATGCGGACTGCTCGCGCAGATAGCTCGGCGCATAGACCAATGTCGCAACAGAAAGGGACCGGCCACAGAGCTCCAGCCCGGTATCAAAGCGCACAAGTGTGTCCGGCGCCGGCCCATCTTCGTGCAGGACCACCGGCCGCGCGCCCGGATCTCCTTTTGCCTGCAGAGTCATCCCATCCCAGTCACCCGGACGCCATCGCAGAATCTCTTGCGCAGTTTCAATAACTTGCACACCATCTTCATCGGAGTAGCTTTGTCGCCAGTCGTCGGGCAATGGCTCGGCCCGCAGGCACGCCGCCCACAGCACCGACAGCATGATCCCGAGGGGTGCAGCCCGGCTCATCTTGGTCCGCCACGAGCGGGTAGCCGCGCTTCGCGGTTGGAGTTTACCCAGCTCCGGTTCCAGCATGTGCCTGCAAGCTCCTGCCCGGTGAAGATCGAATTGGAGAAGGTCCAGCGATTGGTTCGGCTGTCTGTGCCGATCCCTTGATTGATCAGATCCGTGATCTGTTCCGACACAGTCCGCGTCATCCCGGCATCGGCGTTGGTGTAGCAGCGGCGCGATACCCAATACCACAGAGCGGACCGGACCGCATAGACAGGCTCCGCCACCTTGTCGGGCTCGGCCTCGAAATCGACGGAACCACCCCATATGGCCTGGTGCCCCGCTGTGAAGTTCCTGTAATTCTCGCGCCCGGTCAACTGCTTCAGTCCGCGTCCGCGGTATCGCCACCCGTCGCCCGACCGGCCAGATCAGCTCTGATTTGATGGTCTTGAAAAACGTCTCGACCATCGCGTTGTCGTAACAGTTTCCCCGCCCACCACTCATCGAGATCAGGATACCACGTCTGCGGAGCAGCGCCTGGTAGGCCGCGGTTTTTTAAAGTATGTCGCCATTCGCCGGAAAAACGATCCACTGGATCGTTTTCTTATCCGGTTCAAATGCTTCAGGACCGCATTCTCCCGCCGCGTCCGACCGCTGGTCGGCACCAGCCGCACCGCCTCACGCCGAAACGCCGGCGTCGGTCTGTTCCCGTTTCCGATAGAACACCTCCTGGTTCCTCAGTTGGTGCTCTCCACTTTTCCAGGCAAGTCCAGCCTCCGACAAACCCGGCACGGTTCAGGTCAAACTAATCTATCTTCCGGTTCAGAAAATCGCCGTACAGCGCATGCGCCCCATTGCTTGCAGCATTGAACTGAGCGTGATGGGTGGCGGCCTGCTCCATCTTTCCTTCCTTGCGGCGGATGATGACCATGCAGAATGCGGCCATCGGCCAGCCAGTCTGGGCCGCGGCTTCCAAGGCTTTCACCCAAGTATCTGGCACCGAACTCAGCCCATGCTGAAAGGTGCTGCGCAAAGTATAGAGCACGCTGAGATAGTTGCCCACCAGAGGTTCGGCCAGACGGCGCGTGAAGCAGGTCTCCAGCAAGGCCTCGGCCTGGGCTTCCGCTCCGATAGCGTAAAGGTTGCAGGCCTCTGCCAGAAGATAGAGATCATTATCTGGATCATGTTTGCGGGCTGCGGCCAACAGATCTCTGTCGGCCTCGGTCGGGGTCATGGCATTTCCACTAACATAGAGTGCAGCCCAGCATGCAAAGGCCTTCTGTTCCGGGCTGATCCCAGGCTGATCCTCACCCAGAGTGATCGCCTCCCAGGTCAATGCCTTGGCGCGCTCCGGCGTATAGCGCGCATACAGACTGGTCAGAGGAACCTGACCGCGCCAACTGGCCACATGCGCAAAACCGCTGCTGCCAGCGCAGATCTCACGGCAACGCGACATCAGACAGATTTCAAACAAGGCGGCCTCGGTCGCATTGAAGTCTCCGAGGTAGTCGCGGGCCAAGGTCACGCCGAAATTTTGTTTCAGGTGGTCGAGGAGAGCCTCATCCTGACCGAAAACCAGCAAGGCACTCCCGACAGCCTGTTTTTCCCGGATGAACTCCAGGACCAGCGGGTAAGGAAAGCACTTGGCCGCAAAGCGTCCGACAGCCCGTGGCGGGCCATAGATGACATCGCCGGCGCGCAGATGCAGGGCCACCGTGTCAGAAGGCAGGTCCACGGCATCGGCCAGTTCTTTTACACGCATCAGGTCCTTGGAAAATCCAATGGATTCAAAGATTGCCGGATAATGCTTGCGCGGATCCACGCCACGCGCCTGCAAAACGCGGCGGTGAAAATCCGCAAGGTTCTGCCGCATGACGATTCCGTCATATTGGTTGACCTTGTCTTCGAAGGTTTCCCCTTCCGGCAAGCTGTAGAACTCGCCAATATTGACTGTCTTCAGGGTGGCCTTGTCGACATGGCAGGCCTGAATGAATTCCGGCGCGAAGGTGCTGTCCCGCAGATCAATCGACTGGGTTTTCAGAACTTCGGCAGAGCGGCGCAGCGGTTCCCAGTTGAACAGGAATTTCCCCTGAAAGGCTTGTGCCATCAGCATGGCATTCATCATGGCCTTTAACCGCTCGCCCAGGCCATCATCGTTCAGAGCCACGAAACTCGGCGCATCCGGCTGGAACTGGCGCAGCACCGTGATGTCTCGCAACAGCCGTATCCGCGACAGATGCAGCGCCCCGGCAGAGCTTTTTTCAATACGGACAGACTGGATCGGAACATTGCCGGGAATGGCAATGATCAAAGGCAATTGACGTGGCAAGGCCCCAAAACGGGTTTGGCCCTGATAGACCAACCGTTCCTGTTTGCCATCAGAGCACAGGACTGAAATATCGTTCGCACGATCTTGATAGTCTTCATTCCGCCGATTTTCGATGACGATGTAAGAGATCGGCTGGCGTCTGGGCAGATCGATCTGCCACCAAGCTCTGGCGTCCTCTCCGGTATGGAAGGCGAAATCGAAGGTATTGTCCAGGGTTGCCCGCTGTGCGTCGTTGGGCTTGGACCATTGCGATTGCGAGCTTTGCGAGGCAATGCCAGAGGCGCTGACATCCTGAAACCCATTGCCACTCAGCAGGGTCAGAAGGGGGTTGAAATCTTTCACCATTTTCCTTGTTGCCTTCACACGCGCTCCCAGCCCCGCGGGTTACGGGGGAATGCCATCGCGTCAGCTTCGCAAGCTCTCGGCCTGACGGAACCAGTCATAGGTCTGGGCCAGCCCCTGCTCCAACCCGATCTGCGCCCGCCAGCCCATATCAGCCAAGCGGCTGACATCCATCAGCTTTTGCATCGTGCCATCCGGGCGCGAGGGGTCGGTTTCGATGCGGCCCGTGAAGCCCGTTACCCGCGCCACCATCTGCGCCAGTTCCAGAATGGAGACATCGCTGCCGCAGCCGACATTGATATGGCTCAGCATCGGCTGGGTATTGGCCTCATAGGCCGCCTTCGGCAGATCCAGCACGAAAAGCGAGGCCTCGGCCATGTCATCGACATGCAGGAATTCGCGCCGCGGTTGCCCCGAACCCCAGATCGTCACCACCTCGGCCCCGGTTTGCGCGGCCTCATGGAAGCGGCGGATCAGCGCCGGCAGCACATGGCTGTTTTCCGGGTGGAAATTGTCGCCCGGCCCGTAAAGATTGGTCGGCATGACCGAACGGTAATCGGTGCCATGCTGGCGGTTATAGCTTTCACACAGCTTGATGCCCGCGATCTTGGCGATGGCATAGGGTTCGTTGGTGGCTTCCAGAACGCCGGTGAGCAGCGCCTCTTCGCGCATCGGCTGTGGCACGGCGCGCGGATAGATGCAGCTGGAACCCAGTTGCAGCAGCCGTCCCACACCGGCGGCAAAGGCCTGATGAATCACATTGGATTGGATCATCAGGTTTTCATAAATGAAATCCGCAGGGTAGGTGTTGTTGGCATGAATGCCCCCCACCTTGGCAGCCGCCAGGATCACCACATCTGGCCGCGCCTCTTGCAGAAAGGCACGCACCGCATATTGGTCGGTCAGGTCCAGTTCGGCATGGCTGCGCGTCAGGATTTCCAGCGCCTCGCCCGCCGCCTGCCGGGCCTGCAGGCGCCGCAGGATGGCACCGCCCACCATGCCCCGATGCCCGGCCAGATAGATGCGCATCGCTTTACCCTTCCACGCTGACCGGCACGTCATGGCCATGGGCCTTCAGAAGGGCATGGCGTTGTGCAGACTTGAGGTCTTCAGCCACCATTTCGGCGCACATTTCCTGCGCGGTAATTTCCGGCACCCAGCCCAGACGGGCCTTGGCCTTGGCGGGGTCTCCCAGAAGCGTTTCCACCTCAGCCGGGCGGAAATAGCGCGGATCAATGCGCATGATCACGTCGCCCACCTGCACACCCGGGGCCTTGTCGCCTGCAACCGCCGTCACGGTGGCGATCTCGTCAACGCCTTCGCCGGTAAACTCCAGCGTGATGCCCAGCTCTGCGGCCGACCAGCGGATGAAATCGCGCACCGAATATTGCACGCCGGTGGCGATCACGAAATCCTCGGGCACATCCTGTTGCAGCATCATCCACTGCATGCGGACATAATCCTTGGCATGGCCCCAGTCGCGCAGACTGTCGATATTGCCCATATAGAGGCAGGGCTCCAGCCCTTGCGCGATATTGGCCAGACCGCGGGTGATCTTGCGGGTCACGAAGGTCTCGCCCCGGCGCGGGCTCTCGTGATTGAACAGGATGCCGTTGCAGGCATAGATGCCATAGGCCTCGCGGTAATTCACCGTGATCCAATAGGCATACATCTTGGCCACCGCATAGGGGCTGCGCGGGTGGAAGGGCGTGGTCTCGCGCTGCGGGATTTCCTGCACCAAGCCATACAGTTCCGAGGTCGAGGCCTGATAGAAGCGGGTCTTCTTTTCCAGCCCGAGGAAGCGGATGGCCTCCAGCAGGCGCAATGTGCCAAGCGCATCGACATCGGCGGTATATTCCGGGGCCTCGAAGCTGACCGCGACATGGGATTGCGCGCCGAGGTTATAGATCTCGTCGGGCTGCACTTCCTGCACGATGCGGATCAGGTTTGAACTGTCGGACAGATCGCCGTAATGCAGGCGGAAGCGCGCATTGTCGATATGGGGATCCTGATAGATATGGTCCACGCGCTGCGTGTTGAACAGCGAGGCGCGGCGCTTGATGCCATGCACCTCATAGCCTTTTTCCAGCAGGAATTCCGCCAGATAGGAGCCATCCTGCCCCGTGATCCCGGTAATCAGTGCACGCTTTGTCATCAATATTTGTTCAGCTTCAGGGGCATTGCAGCCCGTTGCGACGGCGACATTCCCCGGTTCGATAGGGCACGGTGCAAGGCGTGTCCATATCTTTTCTAAGGGGGCAGCAGACCACCGGCGCGGGCTTCTGCAACAAGCGTGTCGGCGGCGGCAAAGGGCATGGTCAGCAGGCCTTGCAGCGCGGTCACATCCATCACCGCCTCGGGCAGGGCGGTGGCCGGGGCGGGGCGAAAGGTGAAGGGCAGGGCGGCGGCTTGCAGCAGCGCGGCCATGTCCACCCCACCGGGCAGGGCCACGTTCAACACCGGGGGCAGCGGGCCGGGTGCGGCGAGCAGCGCGGCCAGCACGCGGGCGAGGCTGATCGGGCCGATATAGCTGCGCAGAGGGCTGCGGCCATCGGGAAATTGGTCGAGGCTGACCGGACCTTTGCGGGCGGCGTGGAACAGCGCGCCGGAGCCTGCGTAATTGCCGATGCGCAGCGCGGTGACTTCGGGGGCGCCTGCCAAGGCCTGTTCCATCGCCAGTTTGGCTGCCCCATAGGCATTGAGCGGTGCGCAGAGACTGTTTTCCCGTGCCGGGCCGGAATGGGCCCCGTAAACCGCCTGGCTGGAGGCCAGCAGCACCCGGCCAATCCCATGGGCGCGGGCCAGCGCCAGCGCCGCCTCGGCCAGCCTTGTGTTCAGGGCCAGCGCCGCCGCATCGCCGGCGGTGACGCCCGCCAGCACCACGATGCCAGACAGACCAGCGGGCAGGGCAGGCGGCGCTTCGGCCAGAATATCCCAGCTTGAGGATGGCACATCAGGCGGCGTCGCGGCACCGGGGCGGTGCTGCCACAGGCCGGGCCCCGCGCCCGGCGCAACCATGGCCCAGACACGCGCCAGCGAGCGGCCGATCTCGCCACTGGCACCCAAGACAAGTGGGCCGATCATGGGCATGGTGCCTCCCGGAACGGAAACCCCCCGCGCGGGGAACGCGCGGGGGCTGTTGCGATCAGCGGGCCAGCAGGGCCTCGACGATGCGGTCGGCGGCTTCCTCGGCGCTGAGATCCACCGTGTTCACCGTGATCTCGGGGGCCTCGGGTGCCTCATAGGGGCTGTCGATGCCGGTGAAGTTTTTCAACGCACCGGAGCGGGCCTTTTTATAGAGCCCCTTCACATCGCGCGCCTCGGCCACGTCCAGCGGTGTGTTCACGAAAACCTCGATGAACTCGTCCGCCGCCATCAGATCGCGGACCATCCGGCGTTCGGACCGGAAGGGCGAGATGAAGGCGGTCAGCACGATCAGGCCCGCATCGGTCATCAGCTTCGCCACCTCACCCACGCGGCGGATGTTTTCCACCCGGTCGGCATCGGTGAAGCCCAGATCGCGGTTGAGACCATGGCGCACATTGTCACCATCGAGCAGGAAGGTGTGCTTGCCAAGCGCATGCAGCTTCTTCTCCACCAGATTGGCAATGGTGGATTTGCCCGAGCCCGACAGGCCGGTAAACCAGACCACGGCGGGTTTCTGGGTTTTCAGCGCCGCATGAGCCTCGCGGTTCACATCCACAGCCTGCCAGTGAATGTTCTGGCTGCGGCGCAGCGCGAAATGGATCATCCCGGCAGCGACCGTCGCATTGCTCATCCGGTCGATCAGGATGAAGCCGCCCAGATCGGGGTTCTGCGCATAGGCCTCGAAGGGGATGGCGCGGTCGAGCGCGATATTCACCACGCCGATCGCATTGAGGCCCAGCGTCTTGGAAGCCAGATGTTCCAGCGTGTTGACGTTGACCTCGTATTTCGGCTCGGTCACCGTGGCGGTGACGGTCTGGGTGCCGATCTTCAAGAGGTAAGGGCGGCCGGGCAGCATGGCGTGTTCGTCCATCCAGACCAGCGTCGCCTCGAACTGATCGGCCACTTCGCAAGGCGCATCGGCCTTCACGATCACATCGCCGCGCGAGCAATCCACCTCATCGGCAAAGGTGAGCGTCACCGATTGCCCGGCCACGGCCTGCGGCAGATCGCCATCATAGGTGACGATGGATTTGACCGTGGTGGTTTTGCCCGAGGGCAGCACGCGGATCGCATCGCCCGGCGCCACCACGCCGGTGCCGATCTGGCCGGCAAAGCCGCGGAAATCGAGGTTCGGGCGGTTCACCCATTGCACGGCCATGCGGAAATCATGGTCTTGCAGCCGGGTGTCATTGATTGGTGCTTCTTCCAGATGCTGCAGCAGGGTCGGGCCCTGATACCACGGCATCGCGGCGCTTTTGCTGGCGATATTCTCGCCCTTCAGCCCCGAAATCGGGATCGGCAGGAAGGATTGCATGCCGATCTGCTGGGCGAAATGCGAGTATTCCTTGACGATCTCGTAGAAGCGTTCCTGGCTATAGCCCACCAGATCCATCTTGTTGATGGCCAGCACCACATTGCGGATGCCCAGAAGCTGCACCAGATAGCTGTGGCGGCGGGTCTGGGTCAGCACGCCCTGACGGGCATCAATCAGGATCACGGCCAGATCGGCGGTCGAGGCACCGGTCACCATGTTGCGGGTATATTGCTCATGGCCGGGCGTATCGGCCACGATGAACTTGCGCTTGTCGGTCGCAAAGAAGCGATAGGCCACGTCGATGGTGATGCCCTGCTCGCGCTCGGCCGCCAGACCGTCGACCAGCAGCGCGAAATCAATATCGCCGCCCTGCGTGCCCACGGCCTTGCTGTCTTTTTCCAAAGACGCCAGCTGATCTTCAAAGATCATCTTGGTATCATAGAGCAGCCGCCCGATCAGGGTCGATTTGCCATCATCCACCGAGCCGCAGGTGATGAAGCGCAGCATGGTCTTGTGCTGGTGCTTCACCAGATAGGCGTCGATATCCTCGGCAATCAGGGCGTCGGTGACGTAGATGGGATCTTGGCCCGCGGTGATTTCGGCGGTCATCTCAGAAATACCCCTCTTGCTTCTTCTTCTCCATCGAGGCCGATTGATCATGGTCGATGGCGCGGCCCTGACGTTCCGAGGTGGTGGTCAGCAGCATTTCCTGAATGACTTCCGGCAGGGTTTTTGCCTCGGATTCCACGGCGCCGGTCAGCGGGTAACAACCCAGCGTACGGAAGCGGATCGAGCGCATGACGGGGGTTTCGCCGGGGGCGAGCGGAAAACGCTCGTCATCCACCATCAGAAGCAGGCCGTTACGCTCCACCGTCGGGCGGGGTTCGCTGAAATAGAGCGGCACGATCTCGATGCCCTCAAGGTGGATATATTGCCAGATGTCCAGCTCGGTCCAGTTGGAGATCGGGAAGACCCGGATACTTTCACCCTTGGACTTGCGGGTATTGTAGAGCTTCCACAATTCGGGGCGCTGGTTCTTCGGATCCCAGCGGTGATTGGCAGAGCGGAAGGAGAACACACGCTCTTTCGCGCGGGATTTCTCCTCGTCGCGCCGCGCCCCGCCAAAGGCCACGTCGAAATTATACTTGGTCAGCGCCTGTTTCAGACCTTCGGTCTTCCACATGTCGGTGTGCAGAGACCCGTGATCGAAGGGGTTGATGCCCTTTTCCATGGCCTCGGGGTTGTGATGCACCAGCAGGTCCATCCCCGCATCCTTCGCGGCCTTGTCGCGCAGGTCATACATCGCCCTGAACTTCCAGGTCGTATCGACATGCAAGAGCGGGAAGGGCGGGGGTGCCGGGTAGAAGGCTTTCTTGGCCAGATGCAGCATGCAGGCGGAGTCTTTCCCCACCGAATAGAGCATCACCGGGTTTTCGGCATTGGCCACCACTTCCCGCATGATGTGGATGCTTTCGGCCTCAAGCCGTTGCAGGTGGGTCAGCGTGGCCTTGCTGATCTGGGGCGCGGTGCGCGTCGTCATGGTGACACCCTCTGAAACTGCCCTTGAAAACGGGTTGCCCGCGATGTGGCAAATTTTCGGGCTTTCTCCAAGGGGAGGCAGGCAGATTTGCCACGGATTGCGCGAAAAATGCCTCTGCGGAACGGGTGTTTCGCCGGGGAAGGTTTCTGGCGCGGCTGCGGGCGGGGAACATTGTTCCACGCTGACCCATGCAGACAGGAGAGAGGTCTTATTTCCGACTCTGAAAAACGAATAATATTGATTATGTAACTATTATGCCTGGCAGCAACGGAAGGATTGACCCCGGCACGGGCTGTGGCATTGTCGCGAACGAACGATTCAACTTATGAGTGCTTTATCATGACTGAACGAATGGTTTTCCAAGCCATGTCCGAGACATATGGCTTTGAATTTTATATCATGAGCGCGGACGGTCAGTCGATCAGCCCGCTGACCGATGTCAACCCGGCGGGTGCCGCTAATATCTTTTCTTTTAGTACACCCACTTCGTTTGCCGTAACCTGGCCCGGTGATCGCCTCTTGTTTAGGACCAGGCCAACCGACAATGGCGACTGGGTCTGGGTCACCGATGGCACCGCAGCGGGCACCTATAGCCTGGGGGTACTCGCCCCGGACAGTGTCCTTCAAGGAGGTAGCGGGAGAGCCATAACATCAACCAGCGGCTATGTTTATCTGTCCGGCTATTCGGGGGGGGACGACTGGACCAACGCGGTCATGTCGCTCTGGCGCACGGACGGAACCGTGGCAGGCACGCAAGAGGTTGCCACCATCCCCGGCAGGACAAATACATTTTCAGCTATCGCCCAGTTAGGTGACACGATACTTTGGATGAGTAATCGGATTGAATCCAACGGTTACAATGTGCCTGCACTCTGGGCCCATGACGAGGCCACGGGGGCCTTGACCCTTTTGTATTCGGATCAAGCCATGAACCGCAACGTGTTTACCGCGCTTGGCGATAAAGGCGTCTTCTTCACGCGCTACGACTCTGTCGAGGGCGGCCAGCTTTGGATCACGGATGGCACGGTGGCCGGAACGCAGATGCTGCTCGACCCCGAGCCCGGGATCAAGAACGCCCCACTCGGCTCCAGTGTGGCGATCAATGATGTGGTCCTTTTCTCGCTTTCGGTGGAGGGTGATCCCCATAGCCGCGAGCTTTGGGTCAGCGATGGCACCGTGGCCGGAACCCATAAACTGATCGACCTTGATCCGACCGGGGTGGATCGGGTCAACCGTATGGTGGCCAGCGGTGATAACATGTTCTTCTCCGCTTGGGATGGCACGGCGCAGAGGCTTTATGTCACGGATGGAACCGCCGCGGGCACCACGGCGCTGCACGCCCGCGATGGCACCTTGCCGGACCTGACCTATTTAGCGCAAATGCAGCCCTTGGGCGACACCGGCAAGGTGGTATTCACCGTGAGTGGGGGGCATCGAGGGGAGGGGGTCGAGGAGCTTTGGGTTTCCGATGGCACCACAGCCGGAACCTTCAAGCTGATGGATATGGAGATTGCCTGGTCCTTTGAAGGTTTTAGGGCTGCTGGGGATAAGGTCTATTTCATCGTCGGCGACACGGAGGAGGATCTGGAGCTTTGGGTCACCGACGGGACAGTCGCCGGCACCCACCACCTGCCCGGTATCGACGCCGAATTGCTCAGACAAAGGTTTCTTGTCTGGGGCACGATCGACGTGAACGAAGCGCCGGAAGAGTTGGCGCTTTCGGGTGGCACGGTGACCGAGAACGCTGTGGCGGGCACGGTCGTCGGCACGCTTTCGGCCATTGACCCGGAAAACAATGGGGCGCTCAGCTATCAGTTGCTGGATTCCGCTGGCGGGAACTTTGCCATTCAAGGGAACCAGCTTATCACCACCAGGCCCCTGAATTATGAGGCCGCCACTGAGCACCAGATCACGGTGCGCGTCACCGATGTGCGAGGCGGCACCCAGGACCGTACCTTTACCATTCAGGTTGGTGATGTGAACGATCCGACCATCCGTGCCGACCGGCTGACCGGCACGGCGCGGGCCGATACGATCCGGGCGCTGGCCGGTGACGATGTGGTCGCGGGGGCAGGTGGTGACGATCTGTTGCATGGCGGCCTCGGCAATGACCGGCTGCGGGGCCAGGGCGGGAACGACCGGCTGATCGGAGCCGCTGGCGATGATACGCTGCTGGGTGGAGGCGGTGCTGACCGGCTGGTCGGCGTGGGCCGTCTTGACGTGCTGGGTGGCGGCGCGGGCGATGACCGTCTGCTGGGCGGGGCGGGCCGCGATGTGCTG
>CALKAA010000344.1 GCA_937983495.1 uncultured Gemmobacter sp.
CGATGCGGTGATGCGCGCCGAGGAGCTGAGCCTTGCCGAAGGCATCCTCTATGAGCGTCGGGTCTTCCACCGCCTGTTCGGCACCCCCGATCAGCGCGAGGGCATGCGCGCCTTTCTGGAAAAGCGTATGCCCGATTACACTTCGCGGTGAATTTCGCGCGAAAGCGTATATCCCGTTACCCTTTCGTGACCCGACTTCCCCTTGCCAAAAAGGGGGATTCGGGGGTATCTGGTGCCATGCACGGGTTCATCTACTTCAACATCACCGATCATGCGCGGCTCCCGGCCCGCTTCTTCGGCATGACCCGCACGATCCTCGCACGGCTTTGAACCAGGCCCCGATTTTTCGCAGAAAAATCGCGCACTTCTCCGCGCATCGAAAAAATCCACAGCTATCCCAATAAGATAAAGGTGAGAGCCATGACCGCTCCGCGCACGCTTTACGACAAGATCTGGGACGACCACGTTGTCCATCAGGCCGAAGACGGCACCTGCCTGCTCTATATCGACCGCCATCTGGTGCATGAAGTCACCAGCCCGCAGGCCTTCGAGGGTCTGCGCATGACCGGCCGCAAGGTCCGCGCCCCGGAAAAAACCATTGCCGTTCCGGACCATAACGTCCCCACCACGCTGGATCGCGCCAAGGGAATCGAGAACGAAGAGTCCCGCATCCAGGTCGAGGCGCTGGACAAGAACGCCCGCGACTTTGGCGTAAACTATTATCCTGTCTCGGATATTCGCCAAGGCATCGTGCATATCGTCGGCCCCGAACAGGGTTGGACCCTGCCGGGCATGACCGTGGTCTGCGGCGACAGCCACACCGCCACCCATGGCGCCTTCGGTGCGCTGGCCCATGGCATCGGCACCTCCGAGGTGGAGCATGTTCTGGCGACGCAAACGCTGATCCAGAAGAAATCCAAGAACATGAAGGTGGAAATCACCGGCTCCCTGCGCCCCGGTGTCACCGCGAAAGACATCACCATGGCCGTGATCGGCGCCACCGGCACGGCGGGCGGCACCGGCTATGTCATTGAATATTGTGGACAAGCCATCCGCGAACTTTCGATGGAAGGCCGCATGACCGTCTGCAACATGGCCATTGAAGGCGGCGCCCGCGCCGGTCTGATCGCGCCGGATGAGAAGACCTTCGCCTATTGCATGGGCCGCCCCCACGCCCCCAAAGGTGCTGCGTGGGAGGCTGCGGTTTCCTATTGGAAAACCCTGTTCACCGATGAAGGCGCGCATTTCGACAAGGTCGTGACGCTGAAAGGCGAAGACATCGCCCCGCTCGTCACCTGGGGCACCTCGCCCGAGGATGTGCTGCCGATCACCGCCACCGTCCCTTCGCCCGCCGATTTCACCGGCGGCAAGGTCGAGGCCGTGCAGCGCGCGCTGGATTACATGGGCCTGACCCCCGGTCAGAAACTGTCGGATATCGCGATTGACACCGTGTTCATCGGCTCTTGCACCAATGGCCGAATCGAAGACCTGCGCGCCGCGGCCGAGGTGGTGAAAGGCAAGAAAATCAAGGTCAAACGCGCCATGGTCGTACCGGGCTCGGGCCTTGTGCGCGCCCAGGCCGAGGAAGAGGGCCTGGCCCAGATCTTCATCGACGCGGGCTTTGAATGGCGTCTGGCGGGCTGCTCCATGTGCCTGGCCATGAACCCCGATCAACTGGCCCCGGGCGAGCGCTGCGCCGCCACCTCGAACCGCAATTTCGAGGGCCGTCAAGGCCGCGGCGGTCGCACCCATCTGGTCAGCCCGGCAATGGCCGCGGCGGCGGCCCTCACCGGCCATCTGACCGATGTGCGCGAGCTGATGGCCGAGACTGTGTAAGGAACGGAAAAGATGGATAAATTCACCACCCTCACCGGCATTGCGGCGCCCATGCCGCTGGTCAATATCGACACCGATATGATCATCCCCAAGCAGTTCCTGAAAACGATCCAGCGCTCGGGTCTGGGCAAGAACCTGTTTGACGAGATGCGCTACACCCAGGACGGGGCCGAGATTGCCGATTTCGTGCTGAACCAGCCGTCTTATCGTCAGGCGCAGATCATCGTGGCGGGCGACAATTTCGGCTGCGGCTCCTCGCGCGAACATGCGCCTTGGGCGCTTCTGGATTTCGGCATCCGCTGCGTGATCTCCACCAGCTTTGCCGACATCTTCTTCAACAACTGCTTCAAGAACGGCATCCTGCCCATCGTCATGCCGCAAGAGGTGGTCGATGTGCTGATGGAGGACGCGAAGAAGGGCGGCAATGCCCGCATGACCGTGGATCTGGAGACGCAAACCGTCACCACCTCGGATGGCCAGAGCTTTGGCTTCGAGGTCGATGCCTTCCGCAAGCATTGCCTGATGAACGGTCTGGATGACATCGGCCTGACGCTGGAAAAGGCCGCCGCCATCGACAGCTTCGAGGCCCGCGCCAAGGTCGCGCGTCCTTGGGCGTAAGGCCGCAAAGCCTCTGGTAGGGCTGCAAAGTCCTACCACCACACCTTGTGCCGCGCCGGGGGCCGCCCTCGGCGCGGCCCTTTTTTACCCACAATTTGATGCAATCTGGCGACAGTTTCACCGCGGAAATGCCGTATTAACCAGATGTTATGCCTTCAAGCGTTGCGGCAGGTCACGAAAGAAGGCAAAACTTGGGCAAGATTGAGGCAGCCCGCCACAAAGCGCGGGAGAGTATCGGGAAAAGGGTCCGGCAAAGTATCGGGCCCGCTCGGATCGAGGAAGGCAAGGCAGTGGTTTCACGGCTGGCAGGTGCGACATTGCGCGCATTTCTGGTGATGATTCTTATCGTCACCCCCTCCGTGCTGTTGCCCGGAACCGGGTCTGACGGCAAACAGATGGTGGCGCTGGTGGCCCTGTTCGCCGGGGCCCTCACTTTCACCGAATACAAGACCCCCTATCCGGGGCTGGTCGAGTTCCGCGATGCGCCCCCCTTCAACAGGGTGCGCTTTCTGATCCTGTTCTTCACCGTCTTCCTGCTGGCCGTGATCGAAAAGGCCAGCGTGGCCCCGACCACGCTGTCCACCCTCATTCATGCTCTGGGCATCGTCATTGGTCAGGCGCTGGATTTCCCCTATTCGCCGGTGCGTCTGGCCAAGCTGATGCTGGCCGATGGCGCGACAGAGGCACAACAGGTGGCTGTCGCCTCTGCCGCCGGCATGGCCTATCTGATCTCGCTGATCGGCATGATGGCCTTCGTGCTGGTGCTGAAGCTGCAAGGCTGGCCGCAACGCGTGGGCGGTTTCAACGTGTGGGTGAACCTGCCCACCTTTGACCCGACCGCCAGCGGTGATATCGTGGTGCGGCTGGAACGCGACGCGCGGCTGAACATCGCGCTTGGCTTCCTGTTGCCCTTCCTCATCCCGGCGGTGGTCAAGATCGGCGCCTCCGGCTTTACCCCGCTCACCCTGTCTTCGCCCCAAACCCTGATCTGGACGCTGACCGCATGGTCCTTTCTGCCTTGCAGCCTGTTCATGCGTGGTATCGCCATGGGCAAGATCGCCGCGATGATCCGCGAAAAGCGGCGCATTGCCGGGGTCGAGGAAGGCTCGGAATATTTGCCCGCCTGACCCGCGCCCTCCCCGGTGCCCTGATCCCCGCGCTGCTCTGCGCAGCCCTGCCGGGGGCGCTCAGTGCCGAACCCCTGCGGCTGGCGACCTGGAATGTCGATCTGTCGCGCAAGGGGCCGGGGCTTCTGGTCGAGGATCTGCGGGCGGCCAAGCCCGACCCGCAGGTGCAGGCCGTCATCGCGGGCATCGTTGCGCTGGATGCCGATGTGCTGCTGCTGACCGGCATCGACCACGACGCGCGGCAGGTGGCGCTGACCGCCTTGGCCGATCACCTCGCCGCCGCCGGTGCGCCCTATCCCTATCGTTTCACCGCCCCGCCCAATGCCGGGCAGCCCAGCGGGCTGGACCTCGACCGCAATGGCCGCCTGAACCAGCCGCGCGATGCCATGGGCTACGGGGCCTTTCGCGGGCAGGGCGGCATGGCGCTGCTCTCGCGGCTGCCCTTGGGCGAGGCCACCGATTACACCGGCTTTCTCTGGGCCGATCTGCCGGGCCATCTGATGCCGCCCGACACGCCCGAGGCCGAGCGGGTGCAGCAACCCCTGTCCTCTGTCAACCATTGGCAGGTGCCGGTGCGCCTTCCCGGTGGAGGCAGCCTTGCCGTGCTGGCTTTCGCCGCCACGCCGCCCGTCTTTGACGGGCCGGAAGATCGCAACGGCCGCCGCAATCATGACGAGGCCGCGTTCTGGCTGCGCCTGCTGGAGGGGGCCCTGCCCTACCCGCCCCCGCAACCGCCGCTGGTGCTGATGGGC
>CALKAA010000345.1 GCA_937983495.1 uncultured Gemmobacter sp.
CGAGCCCGCCCGCCCCCGCGCCTCCGCCATCACATCCTCCACGCCCCGCGCGTGGAACTCCTCGATCGGAATCACCCGGATGCCCACGGCCCGCGCAAAATCACGGTCCTCGTTATCATAGGCACTGCCGCGAATGCCGATCATCGTCACCCGGTTCGGGTCCAGCAACCCCTCCTCGACGGCGCGGCGGAAGGGGGTGCCATGGGTATACATCGTGCCGCCGAAATAGCTGTGGAACAGGTCGGTATGGCTGTCGAAATGGATCATCCCCAGCGGTCGATCCTTCGCCAGCGCCCGCAGGATCGGCAGGCTGCACAGATGATCGCCCCCGGCGGTCAGCGGGACAATGCCCTTGGCCCGCACCTGCGCATAAAACGCCTCCATCCGCGCCAGGCTGTCCATCACATCCGCCGGGTTCGGCCCCACATCCCCCAGATCGGCGCAGCGCACCAGCTCGAAAGGCCGCGTGCCCGTGACGCCATTCTGCGCCCGGATCATGGTTGAGGCATCGCGCAACTGCCGTGGCCCATGGCGCGGGCCGGGTCGGTTGGTGGTGCCACCATCCCAAGGTGCCCCGATCAGCCCCACCTGCACCTCGCCGATGCGCGGATGATCCAGCCCCACATGCGGCAACCGCATGAAAGTGGGCACCCCCGCAAAGCGCGGCAACTCAAAGCCGGAAACCGGGGTGAAGAACGCGTCCTGAGCCATCAAGCGATGCCTTTCACGGATTTGATCACATTGGCAGTCAAACACTCCGCCCCGGCAAAGTCATGCCCGAAAACGACATATCGTGAGGCAGAGGCTCCGCAAGGTCTTGACCCTTCACCGCCCCTGCGCCTTCATCGGCCAAAGCCTCCAAAGGACAGTTTTCATGACCGAATCGCCCCGTTCCTCCGCCGGCCGCTCTGTGATCGGGCCGGATGTCGTCATCACCGGCGATATCGGCTCCGAGGGCACAGTTGAAATTCTGGGCCGCATTGATGGCAAGATCGCCGCCCGCACTGTTGTCGTTGGGGCAGAAGGCCGGATCGCCGGGTCGATTTCAGCAGAAACCGTCGACCTGCGCGGCCAGTTGGAGGGGCAGATTTCCTGCGCAGCGCTGACCCTGCGCTCGGTCGCGCAGGTGCGCGCCGATGTGAATTACCACAATGTCAGCATCGAAAGTGGCGCACAGATTGACGGAAAATTCATCCGCGCCAAAGCCTGATCGCTTTATCGCGGCGGAATGGAATAGGTCAGCGAGGCGCGCGCCACCGGCTCGGCCATCCCGTCAGAATGGATCAGCACATCCCCCACGGCCAGCACACGGCCCAGTTTCAACAGCCGTGTGCGCGCAATCAGATCGCACCCGGCTGCAGGTTTGCGCATGAAGTCGATATGGCAATTGGTGGTCACCGCCAGCGCCACGGGCCCCAGCCGGTGCAAGATCGCCAGATAGATCGCCACATCGGCCAATGCGAACATGGACGGGCCTGAGACCGTGCCACCAGGGCGTAGATGCTGCTCGGCCACCAGCAGCCGGATCACACATTCCTCGCCTGCGGCCTCCACCACGAAATCGCCCGCCACCTGCGGAAATTCCTGGCCCAGAAAGGCCTGCAATTCGGCAGCGTTCATGGCTTTCCTCCGTTTCCCTCAATCGTTAGCCTTCTGCCAAAGCGGAGGAAAGACAAGATGGCCAACCCGATTCTGACCGAAAGCCTGATCCTGACCGAACGTCACGGCGCGGTGATGCGGCTGGTGTTGAACGCGCCGGGCAGCCTGAACGCGCTATCCGATGCCATGCTGGCTGCCCTGACCGAGACGCTGGACCAGATCGCGCAGGATGGCACCACCCGCGTCATCATCCTTGCCGGGTCCGGTAAGGCGTTCTGCGCCGGGCATGACCTGCGCGAGATGCAGGCGGCCCGCGCGCAATCCGACAAGGGAGCCGCCTATTTCCTCGATCTGTTCACCCGCTGCGGTGCCCTGATGCAGCGCATCCCCGCCCTGCCCCAGCCAGTGATTGCCGAAGTGCATGGCATCGCCACCGCCGCGGGCTGCCAATTGGTCGCCAGTTGTGACATGGCGGTCGCCGCCGAAGGCACGCGCTTTGGCGTGAATGGGGTGAATATCGGCCTGTTCTGCTCCACTCCCATGGTGGCGCTGACCCGCAACCTGCCGCGCAAGCAGGCCTTTGAATTGCTGACCACTGGCGAATTCATCCAGGCCGCCCGCGCGCGCGAGTTGGGCTTGGTGAACCGTGTTGTCCCCCCCGAGGCGCTGACGGCCGAGACCCTCGCGCTGGCGCAAACCGTCGCCGCCAAGCTGAGCGCCGCCGTCAAGATCGGCAAACGCGCCTTCTACGATCAGATCGGTCTGCCGCTCGATGCCGCCTATGCCCAGACCGCCGCCGTCATGGCCGAAAACATGCTGTGGCGCGACACCGAAGAAGGCATTCAGGCCTTCCTCGAAAAACGCCAGCCAGACTGGAAGGCAGGGGGCTGACGCGGCTCTTCATTTTGGCAGATCGGAAGAGCACACGTCTGAACTCCAGTCACTGACCAATCTCGT
>CALKAA010000346.1 GCA_937983495.1 uncultured Gemmobacter sp.
GTGCGCGTGGCTCACGAGGCAGGCCTCGAGCTTCGCCTGCGCGGCCAGATCCAGATAGCCGGTGCCGGGGATCAGCGCCTGCCCCGCCTTGGTGCGGTGACCATCCAGAATCCAGCGCTCCACCGTCAGACGGGTTTCAAACAACCGGGCACCCGTGCGATCATAGGTCGAGGCGTCCAGCATCGGCCGTGACACCGGCAGTTTCGGCGCCTGCACCTGCGCGCCGGTCCGCTCGGCCAGCGCCTCGGCCGCCATGCCGACATCGGCCCAGATGCCCCAGTTCAAAGCCAGCACGCGAGTCTTGCCGCCCGCACGCCCCTGCGCATAGGCGTTCAGATATTCATTCGCCGCCACATAATCCACCTGCCCTGCCGGGCCGGTGATCGTGGAGGTCGAGGCGAACAGAACCATCAGATCAATCGCGCCATCCGGGAACAGGTCATGCAGCACATGGGTGCCGTGCAGCTTGGGCGCAAAAACCGCCTCCACCGCTGCGGGCGATTTGGTCAGAAGCGGGCCGTCATCCACCACGCCTGCCGCATGGATCACCGCCTTGATCGGCCCAAAGGCCGTTTCACCCGCCGCCACCGCCGCCTTCATCTCGACCGCATTGCAGACATCGGCGCGCGCCACCATCACCTGCGCACCAAGGCTTTCCAGACGCTGCACCGCCAGAATCCGCCGCCCGATCGGGTCCGCCGCGCCATGGCGGGCCAGATGCGCCGCCCATTGGTCGCGCGGGGGCAAGTCGCGGCGTGCGATCAGCAGGATTTTCGCCTTGGCCTCGACCGCCAGCCGCTCGGCCAGCGTCAGGCCAATGCCGCCAAAACCGCCGGTGATCATGACAGGTGCCCCTTCGGGCAGGGTCAGCGCAGCCTGCGGCAGCGGCAGCTTTTTCACGCCCCGCTCCAGCCGCTTGTCCCCCCGCAGCGCGACCGTGCGCGTATCGGGGGCGGCCAGCAATTCGTCCAGAACCTGCGCGGCCAAGGCCTGCATCGCACCCGCATCCGCCTTGGCGCGCCAGCCCTTCGGGGCCACCGGCAGCACCACATCCAGCGTCGCCACGCTCACGCCCGGAAGCTCACGCGGCATCACCCTGGCAGGCCCCGCAATCGCGGCCTTTTCCGGGTAGGGCAGCCCCTCGTCCTTCACCTGCGCCGCGCCAGTGGTCACGACGGTCACATGAATCGGGCGCGGCAGGTTTTCCTCGGCCATCGCCTGCCCCAGGAACATCAGCGCATAGAACCCCGCCTCGATATTGCGGTGGAAGAAGCTGGAGCCGGGGCGGAAGTTTTCCCGATCCGTCACCAGCCAAAATTGCGCGATCCGGTCGGGGGCGCGACCATGCGCCACCAGATCCCGGATCAGCGCGTCATAGCCCTCGCGGCCGCGTTCAGGGTTCAGCAGGTAATTGCCCTCGCCGTCGCGCGCGAAAGCATCGCCCATGCGCACCACGGTCACCGCATGGCCGCCCGCGCGCAGGCCCGCGATCACCGGCGCGGCCAGCCCGGCCTCATCGGCAAAGACCAGCCAGCTATGCGGCGCGGGATCGCTTTCCTCGATGTCACGGGCACGCCAGACTGGCTGCCAGCCCCATTGCGCCAGATCCTCTTGCCGCATCGGCAGCGCCTCGGCCTCCACCGCCTGCGGGGCGGCAGGTTCGATGAAATAGGGTTTGCGCTGGAAGGCATAGCTCGGCAGCACCACCCGGTTGCGCCGCGCCTCGGCCCAGATGGGCGACCAGTCAGGCGTCAGGCCGCAAGCCCAAAGCCGTGCAATCGTGGCAATATGCCATTGATCATCCGGCATCTTTTGCTCGGGGTGGCGCAAGGCCTGCACCACCTGCCCCGCCGCCACGCCATTGGCCTGCGCCAATGAGGACAGCGCGCGCCCCGGCCCCATCTCGATATAGACCCGGTTCGGCTCCTCCATCAGATGCGCCATGCCCTGCTGGAAATTCACCGTATTGCGCAGATGCGCCACCCAATAGTCCGGGCTGGTGGCCTGTTCCGCCGTCAGCGCCACGCCGCTGGCATTGGAAATGATCGGGATTTGCGGCGCATGCAGGCGGATCGACCGCAAATAATCGCCAAAGCGCGCAAGGATCGGCTCCAGCATCCGGCTATGCGCCGCGATGTCGATGGCGATGCGTTGCGTCTCCACCTCCTCGGCGGCCAAAGCCTCAGCCAGCGCGGCCAACGCGGCATCAGGGCCGGAAACCACGCAGAGACCCGGCGCATTCACACTCGCCATATCCAGATCGCCGGTCAGGCGCGGGCGCAGCGCGGCCTCATCCAGCGGCACCGACAGCATGCCCCCCGGCGGCACCGTATCGAACAACTGCCCGCGCAGATGCACCAGCCCGATGCAATCCTCAAAGCTCATGACGCCCGCCAGACAGGCCGCCGTATTCTCGCCCATCGAATGCCCGATCAGCGCAGCGGGCATCACGCCCCAGCTCTCATACAGTTTCGCCAGCGCATATTCGGCGATCATGATCAGCGGGAGCTGCACCGAAGGGCGCTTCAACCGCTCATTCGCCGCCGCCTCGGCCCCCGCTTCGGGCAGCCACAGGGCGCGGATGTCGTAATCCAGCTTGGGCTGCAAGATCGCCAAGCCCCGATCCATCCAATCGCGGAATTCCGGTTCGGTTTCATACAGATCGCGCGCCATGCCCGCATATTGCGCCCCGCCGCCGGGGAACATGAACACCGCCTCCGGCGCATCCAGATGATCGTGGTTGAACACGCGGCGCGGGTCTTTGCCCTCCAGCAAATCCGCAGCCTCGGCATGGCTGGAGGCCACCAGAACCCGGCGCTTTTCAAAGGCGCGGCGGCCCTCCTTCAACGTATAGGCCACATCGGCCAGCGGCTGTTCGGGATGCGCCCGCAGATGCGCGGCGAGGGCCGCCGCCTGCCCATCCAGTGCCGCCTTGGATTTCGCAGAAATCACAAGGGGCTGGAACGGCCAAAGGCTCTCCTCGCTCGCCGCTCGCGCGGGGGCCTCTTGCAGCACGGCATGGGCATTGGTGCCACCCACCCCCAGGCTGTTCACACCCGCCCGGCGCGGGCGGCCCTGGTCGTCCCACACCGTCAACCGATCATTCACCCGGAAGGGCGAGGTTTCAAAATCAATCGCCGGATTGGGTGCCTCATAGCCCAGGCTGGGCGGGATTTCGCGGTGATGCAGGCTCAGCGCCACCTTGATCAGGCTCGCCACCCCCGCCGCCGTATCCAGATGGCCGATATTGGTTTTCACGCTGCCAATGCGGCAGGTGCCCACCGTCTCGGCGCTTTCGGCAAAGCCTTGCGTCAGCGCCGCCACCTCGATCGGGTCGCCCAGAAAGGTGCCGGTGCCGTGGCATTCCACATAATCCACCGTATCCGAGGTGACCCCCGCCACCGCCTGCGCCTCGGCGATGCAACGTGCCTGCCCCTCGACCGAAGGTGCCAGATAGCCCGCCTTGGCCGCGCCGTCATTATTGACCGCCGAGCCCTTGAGCATCGCCCAGATATGATCGCCATCGCGGATCGCATCCACCGCGCGGCGCAGCACCACACAGCCCGCGCCCGAGCCGAACACCGTGCCCTGCGCGCGATGGTCAAAGGCGTGGCAATGGCCATCGGGCGACAGGATCTCGCCCTCATTGAACACATAGCCCCGGCCATGCGGCAGCTCGATGGTGACACCCCCCGCCAAGGCCATATCGCACTCGCCGCTCAGCAGCGCCTGCGCCGCATAATGCACCGCCACAAGGCTGGTGGAGCAAGCCGTCTGCACATTGATCGAAGGGCCTTTCAGATCAAGGATATGGCTGACCCGGGTGGCCAGAAAATCCTTGTCGTTCCCGGTATGGCGCAGCAGGAACATGCCGGTGTTTTCCACCAGATCGCGGTTGGAACACAGGTTGAAATAGAAATACGACCCCATGCCACAGCCGGCATAAACGCCAATGGGGCCCTTGAACCCCTCGGGCGTGTGGCCGGCATTCTCCATCGCCTCCCAGGCCACTTCCATGAACTGCCGGTGCTGCGGATCGAGGATCGCGGCCTCTTTCGGCGAAAAGCCAAAGAAATCGGCGTCGAAATGCTCGAATTTGTCCAGGATCGCGGCAGCGGGCACAAAGTTGCGCTGGCGCATCCGGGCCGGGCTTTCGCCATTGGCCAGCAATTCGGCCTCTGACAGGTGGCGGATGCTCTCCACGCCCGCGCGCAGATTTTCCCAATAGTCAACAATCGAGGCCGCACCGGGCAGATGCGCCGCCATGCCGACAATCGCAATATCCGTCTCTGCGACCTCGTGCCGATCCACCGCCCGATCCGTCATCATCACCCTGCACTTCCCGTCACGTCTGCCACAAATCGCCACAAGCCCCGAAAATGGGGTTTGGCAAGCGCCAGTCCAATATGGGGATTTTACCGTAAAGGAACCCTTCACGATACCCGAGGGGTAATGCCGCGCCGATCATCCCCCCGCAAGGGACAATGCCACAGATCCGCCACATTCACGCCTGAATACCCGCCCGATTGCGGCAAAACGGGCTACCAATGCCCGGCGCCGGTGCCGCGCGCCATGCGGATTTGCGCCAGAACATAAACAATCAGATCAAAGCCGAAACCCGCCACCAGCAGCAAAATTCCCTTTGGTCGCAACAGCCTGCGCGGAGTGCGCAGCAGATTCTGGCTGCGCTTGATCAGAAAATGCAGCGGCACCCAACCATCGGGAAAGCGCGGCAACTGCGCGCGGATCACCGCCGCCAACCAACCCTCCTGCCCCGCCGCCTGCCGCAGCAGATCGGCGCGGGCAGCGCTTGGTGCCGCACGGATTGTTTCAAATGCCGCCATATTGATCGCCGAGCCAATGACGATCCGCACCTGATGCCGGATCAGCGCCGGGATCGTGCGCTCTGATTCGTAGATATGCCAGACATCCGCGCCGTCAATCCGGGCCATATCCTCGGGCACCGTCAGCGCATCGGTCAGCACCATGGCGCGCAGGAACCCATCCTCCACCGGCAGGCCAATCGGCAGCCAATGCGCCCGCGCCCGCGCGGCAGGCATCGCATAAAGCTGGCCGCAAATCGCCTTCTGCCAATCGTCCAGCGTGCCGCCCGCCATGGCGATCAGCCGGTCTTGCCAGCCCAGACCCTCGGGCCGGGCCTGAATATCCTTCACCGGGCGCGAGTTCATCACATGCAGCGCCGGGTTCGCCTGCAACCCCGCCACCAGCCGCGCCAGCGCATCCGGTTCGGGCAATTCAATATCGGCATCGGCAAAGATCAGCACCTCGGCATCAGGGCGTGACAGGTCATGCACAAACCGGTTCCAGGTCCGGCTTTTACCGCCCTCCGGCAGATTGGCCACCTCGGCCCCTGCGGCTGTGGCCCGCGCCGCCGTGTCATCGCGGCAACCATTGGCCAGCACCAGAATCCGCAGGTCCAGCCCCGGCACCGCCTGTGCCCGCAGCGCGCTGACAACAGCAGCAATCCCCGCCGCCTCGTCATGCGCAAAGACGCCAAGATCGACCTTCATGCCGCCCCCCTCAAATCACCGTGCGCCCCGCCTTGGGGTGCCATTGCGCCGCAATATCCGCCGCCTTGTCCAGCTTGCGCTGCCGCGCCAAGGCCTCGGCCTGCCCCATCAGCGCCCCCGCCATCAGCCATGTGAAGGGGATCAGCGTGCCATTGGGCAGCAGGTCCAGCAGATTGGCCGCGAAGATCAGGCTGAGCGAGGCCATCCAGGGCGACACCGGGCTGCGCTGCGACCAGACCTCGCGCCCCAGCAGCAAAAGCGGCAGCACCAGCAGCCCGAACTGCGCGATATAGCCGGTCCAGCCATAAATCCCCATGGTGATGATCCACATGCCATCGGCGATGTTCGAGCGGCCAGTGACCTCATCATACACCATATTGCGGCCATACCCGCCCCAACCAAACAAGATCTTGCGTTCGGCATGGGCCAGCAGCAGCTCCTCATTATCCAGCCGGAACTGGAACGAGGCCGCGCGGTCGGCCGAGAATTTGGCGGCAAATTCGGTCACCTCATGCATGGGGATCAGATGCGCGCCCCGCAGGATCGGATAGGTCATCACCAGCACCGCCACCGCCGAGGCCATCAGCACCTGCCAGCGCCGGGGGGCCATCAGCATCACAGGGATCAGCACGGCTGAATAGACAATCGCCCCCATGCTTTTGCAGGCCGCCACCATCGCCAGCAGATACAGCGTCACCGCGCCTTGTTTCGGGCGCCGCAAGGCTGGCCCCACCTTGAATATCGTCGCCGCCGCCAGCACCGCCATGAAGGCGAAAAACGCCACCCAAAGCCCATGCGGCATGAATACGATGGGCCGATAGCCCCCCGCCCGCACCGTTTGCCAGAAGTCATGCTGGAAATACCCGTAAATCCATACATTCATCTGCGGCGAAAGCTGGGTCTCGATCAGCATCGGCACCGAATAGATCAGCCCCGCCGTCACCAGCGCCAGCAGCAGGTTCCGCATGGCATCCTCACTCGCCAGATAGCGGCGGGCCAGGAAGAACGGCAGAATTTCAATACCTTGGTTGATAACCGCAGCCAGGCTGTCATAAATCCGCATGCCCTGGATCACCTCGCGCGGGCCCTTCGGGATCGGCTCGCCATTGGTCAGCACCGTGGCAAAGGGCGACAGCACAAACACCACCAGCAGGCAGCGCCCGATCCAGCTTTGCGGGATGAAGGACAGGCGGTCCTTCAACACGAACAGCACCATCACCACGCCCAGCAAACCGGGCAGCGAATCCTTGCTGACATCGGGCACCACCGGCAGGTCGATCTTCAGCAACGGCGGCAGCAGCATATAGGCACCCAGAACCGTCCAGATCAGCGCGCGGTCCGGCGTCATCTTGCGGAAGAACAGATAGGTGACCAGCGGCCAACTGAGCAGCACAAGCCAGGCAATCGGGTTGGGCGTGATATACATGCGCGTCCTCAGCCGGGCCGTCGGCCCAAGGGCCGCCAGTGTAGCACCGCCCCCCGCATCAGACCAAGGCCCGCAGGCCGGGCAACCGCAGCAGGGCCAGCGTGGCCGCCCAAGCCCCCGCGAAGGTCAGCAGCGTGAGAGGCAGCCAATGCACCTCAGACCCCAGCAGCTTGTAAACGAACAGCGCCACAAAGGGATGCAACAGATAGATGCCAAAGGCGGCCTGCCCGATCTGCCAGGGCAGCGCCGCCAAGGGCAACCGCCGCAGCGCCAAGACCAGCAGCGCCGCCGCCAGCCCCATG
>CALKAA010000347.1 GCA_937983495.1 uncultured Gemmobacter sp.
TGAAAGCGCGGGGCGCGGGTTTGCAGAATGGTGGTGGCATCGCCGCCGTGACGATCGGCCAGCCAGGCGGTGAAGCCCTTCACCGCCGAGAGCGCGCGGGCGACGGAGCGGGAGGCCACGCCGCGCGTGCGTTCATGCGCCATCCAGGCCCGCAGATCGCTGACCGGAACGTCAATCAACCCGGACAACCCCTCGGTGCCGCCGCGATGCTGGGCCAGAAAGGCCAGCCAGCCGCGCACATCCGTGCCATAGGCGGCCACGGTTTTGGGCGACCGGCCGTCGAGGGCGCGCAGATGGGTGAGCCAGCCCTCCAGCGCGTCGCGGGCGGCTGGAGAGATGGCCAGCGTCACGAGAGCCAGCGGCGCATGGTGCGTTCAAACACACCGGCGAAAAACGCCAGCAGATCGGTGCCATGGGTCGGCTTGAAGTGATGCGGGTCTTCGCAGCCCATGACCAGCAGGCCCGGCAGGCGGCCCTTGCCGAAATCGAGCCGCATCAGCGCCTCGGACCGGATCCAACCAGCGGTTTCGCCGTAAATCTGGTTGGAGGACGGGATGGTTTGGCGCAGGGTCACGGGGCGCAGGCTGACATTGCGCCCGCCCGAGACATATTCGGCGATGAAGCCGGGCTCGGCCACGAACAGCACATCGCCCAGACGGCGCAGCGCCGGGTCTTCGGCCTCTTGCACCGATTCCAGCACGAGGCGGATGCAATCGACGCGCAGGGTTTGCGCCACCTCCCCCGCGAGGCTTTTGAGGAAATCCTCAAAACTCAGCGGGTCGAGCATTTGCAGGATGGCGCGATGCACCTGATTGGTGCCGGCGAGATTTTCGTAGGCGGCGGCGATGACGGTGCGGTGCGTGTCTTCCAACCGCTCCAGCCGCCCTTCCAGCCGCTCCATCGCGATGCCGCGCAGATCGACGACATTGCTGCCCATGGCGCGATCATTCGCCGCGATCAGGGCGCGCATCAGGTCGCGGTCATCAAGAATGGTTTCCGGCTTTTCCAGAATCCGGTCGCGGAGGTCCGGTTCGATCATCACGTCATGCTGCCCGTTTGTTGGATTTTGGCAGAGACTATCAAAAACCGGGCGGGGTTGTCGCGGGGAAATGTTCAGACTTCGCCAAACTTCATTGTTGACACAGTCGCGCATCGACAATATTAAATCAATTGTTCAAATAAGAACATTTGATCCGAAAGGGGCAGTCGTGAGTGACGTGAAGTTTTTCCACACCGAAGGCGAACGTAACTACGTTAGGGCGCAGGTCATTTGGCAGATTCTAATTGGCTATGTGCAATTTAAGCAGGATATTTCAGGAAAAGGGAAAGGCCTCATAACCTATGGTGACCTAGCTGACTTGATGGGCTACCCAGACCGTAGGGCTGGTAGAACACTGCAGCAGCCTCTTGGGATCATTTTCAGATTTTGTAAAGCCAATGACCTGCCATACCTAAACGCAATTGTAGTGAATGAAGACACTGGCATAGCTGGGTGGGAAGATATGTTTGCCGACGAAAAACAACATCGTGCAGAACACAAACGAGTTCTAAGCCACAACTGGTTTATGGTTCGCCCGCCCTCTGCAGGAACACTAAAAAAATACTTGTGACTTGAGAATGGCGGCCTGCAGGAGGCCGCCACTTTTAACACGATTACAGGATTTTCTGACCGGTCTTGGCCCAGTCTTTTTCAAACTGCTCCAACCCCTTGTCGGTCAGAACATGATTGGCCAGCCCCTTGATGACGGCGGGCGGGGCGGTCATCACATCGGCACCGACGAGGGCGCATTGCGCGACATGGTTGGCCGACCGCACCGAGGCGGCGAGGATCTGGGTCTCGAAACCATAGTTGTCATAGACCTGACGGATGTCGGAGATCAGCTCCATGCCATCCAGGTTGATGTCATCCAGACGGCCGATGAAGGGCGAGATGAAAGTGGCACCGGCCTTGGCGGCGATCAGGGCCTGATTGACGCTGAAACACAGCGTCACGTTCACCATCTTGCCCTCGCCCGACAGCACCTTGCAGGCCTTCAGGCCATCCCAGGTCAGCGGCACCTTGACGGTGATGTTTTCAGCGATCTCGGCCAGTTTGCGGCCCTCGGCGATCATCGCGTCAGCATTCATCGACACGACTTCGGCGGACACCGGGCCGGAGGTGATCGAGCAGATCTCGCGCGTGACTTCCATGATGTCACGGCCCGATTTCAGGATGATCGAGGGGTTGGTGGTGACACCATCGACCATGCCGAGGTCATGAAGCTCGCGGATGGCATCCACATCGGCGGTATCGACGAAGAATTTCATGGGGGCAGTCCTTCCGGGGTTGCAGGCGCTCTCGGCGGCGTATTAGCCCAAAGGGGCGGAATGGGAAAGGAAGGATTGCAGGTGGAGCGGGTCTTTGCACCGGGCGAGCGGGTCGGCGTGATGCTGACCGAGACGCTGGGGCGCAGCCTGTCCGGCTGTCTGGACTATCGC
>CALKAA010000348.1 GCA_937983495.1 uncultured Gemmobacter sp.
GGTCTGGATGTTACGGCAGGCGAGGGACAGCTCGTCATTGAAATCACCGACACTGGCCCCGGCTTGGGGCAGGCCGATCTTGGCCGGCTGCTGGCATCGGGTCCGCTTCCACCGGGTGGTGGGGTTGGCCTGCGCCTCGTGCACGATCTGGTGTCCGAGCTTGAAGGCGAGATCCAACATGATCGCGTCGAGGACAAGACATATGTCCGAGTCACTCTGCCCTTTAAGGACGCCAGCCATGCTTGAAGGCAGGCGCATCGTTCTGGTGGAAGATGACGAGATTATGGGGACCTCACTTGTCCAGCGTCTGGAGCTGGAAGGAGCCGAAGTTCAGTGGCACCGTCAGATGCTTCGTGCGCTGCCTGCAATTCGGACACCCAGAAAACCAGTCGATGCAGTCATCTGCGATATCAGGCTGCCCGATGGCACCGGCGAAGAGCTTTATGAAACCCTGACGCGGACCGGTCACCCGCCGGCATTTCTCTTCATCACAGGTCAAGGATCGATTGAACAGGCCGTGCGCCTGATCCGCTCTGGAGCCATGGACTATATCGCAAAGCCTTTTGACATCGCGCAGCTTCTGACCCGACTGACCCAAGTCATGCAGCCACGCGCGGAACAGGAGATGCCCCCGGAAACTGGCATCTCCGAAGCAGCCCGCGCAATCGATAGGCAAGTGAACGAAGCGACCGGGCGAAACTCGCCCGTTCTGCTCAGGGGAGGTCCGGGGCTTGGCAAGCTCAGACTTGCCCGGCGCATCCACGATTATTCCGACCGACGCGCGGCTCCTGCAATTGTCCTCGACTTATTGGCCGGGCCAGTTGAAAGCGAAACGCTTGCCAAGGCCATTTCTGATGTCGGTGAGGGCACTTTGATCATCGTTGGAATCGATCGCCTCCCTTCGGATAGCCAAGACCTTCTGCTGGCCAGTCTCAGAGAAAGAGACTTCCGGCTCATCGCAACTGCGGGGCTGCAACTTGAGGAAAAGGGGTCTGACTACTTCCGCTCCGACCTACAGTCGCTTTTGACCTCCCATGAAATTGTCATCCCAACTCTGGCCGAGCGGCCGGAAGATGCGGTTTGGCTTGCGGCCCGGCTCTTTCCCGCGATGAATGCCCGCAGGGCAAGTCCGCTGAGCGGGATCGCGGCGTCTGCAGAGGAGGCCATCCGGGCGTATGGCTGGCCGGGCAATGGCCGTGAACTGCGTGCCAGATTGTTGCGCGCTGTCGAGGCCGCGGTTGGTGAACTTGTGCTGACCTCGGACCTGTTTCCAGAGCGAGCGAGCAATGCCGGCCTACGATCCCTTGCAGAGGTGCGAGATGCGGCCGAGCGGTCACAAATCGCGGCTGCATTGGAGAGAACCGGGGGCCATGTCGGCGAGGCGGCAAAGCTTCTGCGGGTGTCCCGGACCACGCTCTGGGAGAAGATGCAGAAGCTTGGTCTTTGACTGGGCAAGTGCCTGAGTTCTGGTCATTGGCATGTTCGGAAACCCGAACATCTGAAAATATGCTATATTTTTGAGCGGTTTGCAATCTGGCAGGCAAATCATTCAGCCGACCAGACCGAAGCTGTCCCCTGCTAACCTTCGGGCAAGGGAGCCAAGGGAGGAATAGCTACCATGAAATGCAACCGGTTGGTCGATGTCGGCCGCCGTCAGTTCCTGCGCGGGGGTGTTCTCGGCGTTGCAGGGGCTGCGGCGGCAACGGTCTTGCCTGCAGGGCAGGCTCAGGCGCAAACGGCGCGCGCAATGCTGGAATACCCGTCCACCAAACTGGCGAATATCGCCGATCTCAAGGTGAACGAGCCGATGGACATCGGCTATCCCGACGCCGACAGCCCCGGCATCCTTCTGAAACTGGGCACCGCTGTCGAAGGCGGTGCCGGCCCTGATGGCGATATCGTCGCCTACTCGGTCCTCTGCCCGCACAAGGGCTTCTACATGAGCTACCACGCTGCCGACAAAACCCTGAACTGCCCTGGCCACTTCTCCCGCTTCGACTGCGAAAAGGGCGGCCAGCAGATCTGGGGACATTCGACGCAGAACCTGCCGCAGTTCGCGCTGCGGGTGGACGAAAAGGGTGACATCTATGCCGAAGGCGCGGACGAGCTGATCTACGGCCGTCTGTCCAACGTGCTGCAAGGGTAAGGGGGCGATTATGGCTTACAAACGCAACATCGACCGCCTGCCGATCATTCCCGCAGGTGCCAAGGAACACAACGTCACCTGCCACTACTGCATCGTCGGTTGCGGCTACAAGGCCTACACTTGGCCA
>CALKAA010000349.1 GCA_937983495.1 uncultured Gemmobacter sp.
GATGGGCGCTCGGTCACCGCCACCTCGGACGGGGTGCCGCATCTGATTGTGGAGTGAAGCGAAAGGGCGCAGAAATGCGCCCTTTTCAATGCGTTGCGCGCCGATCTTCAGAAAATGGTTTAATGCCCTGCGGCCATCAGGCCCTCACGCTCCTCGGGGGTGAGGTTGGCCACCGGCACGATATAGGTATGGATCGAGAAGACCACGGCGCGGCTGAGCGGCAGGCGCTTGAGGCATTGCCGCTCGCAGCGGATATAGATCAGGTCGCGCGGACGCGGCCGGGGCTCGCCCTCCAACCTGGGCTGGAACAGGGTCGGGTCGTCATAGGTCAGCCAGTTCATCCGCCACAGCGCCTGCTCGGGGCGGATCGCGTCAAACAGGCGCTGCACGCGGCGGGCGACATCCTCGGTATAGGGGGTGACGGGCACATGAATGGTGGTCATCGGGCGGCCGATCTTCTGCGCCAGCGTCCAACTCGCCGGAAAGCACAGGATGGCGGCGGTAAGGCGATGCTCGGTGCCGTCATGCGCGAGAAGGCAGAGGTCTTCCTGCACCAGCCGCCCCGCGGTCAGCATCGGCTGGCTGCGATCCAGTGCCACGGTGACGCCATCGGGGCGGGTCACGCTGTCGGGGGTGATGTGGTAGCCCTCGGTCCGGGCGAGTTTCGCCAGCACATGATCGAGCAATTCCTGCGCGGCGGGCTCGGCCTCGGGCAAAAGCGCATGGACGAGATCGGGCGTGGCGGCGATGCGGGCGTCGCGCTCGGCCATCTGGCCCGCGAAAGCGTCATCGACGCGCAGCCAACCATCGCCCTCAACCGGCAAGATGCCGGGCAGGCGCGCGGTGCGCGGGTCCATCCAGGGGGCGAAAGGCAGGCGGGATTGCAGGATTGCTTGGGTCATGGCGGCAGCCTAGCCGGGCTCGTCGGGGCTGAAAAGCCCCGCTGCCCCTGGAGTTGCGGCTGGGGTCTTGGCGCTTGGGGGCCTCTTGTGGAATCAGGCGTGACGGCGGAAAGTCTTTCAAAGTTGACCGGAGCCGCCCATGACCCTGCCGCGCCTGCCCATGCCGCATCTGTCCCTGATCTGCACCCTGCTGCTTGCCGCCTGTGGTGGCGGTGGGCCGAAAGCGGCACCGGGACAATGGGCCTCGATGGCCAATCCGGCGTCGAAATATTGCGCCGAACTGGGCGGGCGGCTGGAGATTCGGGCCGAACAGGCGGGCGAAGCGGGCTATTGCCACCTGCCTGACGGCTCGGTGATGGAGGAATGGCAGCTTTATCGCGGCAAGAACAGCCTGTAGGCCGTCACTCCTCATCCTCCTCGCGCTTCAGGACGATCTCTCCGCTGGTGGCGAGGCCGCGAATGGCCTCGATCAGCGCGGTCTGTGCGGCCTCGGCATCGCGGTCTTTCACCTTGCCCCGCTCCGCGATTTCCTCGCGCAGGGTTTGCGCCATGCGCTGCGACAGGTTTGACAGCACGAATTCGGCAGCCGCCTCGCGGTCGGCCTGGCCTGTGGCCCCGGCCAGCGCCACGACGAGGGTGGCCTGATCGACAGCGCGGGTGAGTTTGGGCACATCGCGCGGATTGAGCCGCGCAGGCAGATGGACGAAGGTGAAGATCGCCTTGCGCACCTGCTCGGCAAAGCCGGCATCCGATTCCTCCAGACCCCGCAACACCTCCTCGCGCGTCAGTTCGGCGGCGGAGTTGAGGATCGCCCCCACCCGCTCCACCGGGCCGGCGTCGAAGGCTTTGGCCGGCACATTGTCAAGCTGGGTCAGCAGCGACAAACCGATACGCCGCACGGTGCCGGGATCGACATTGCCGGTGCGCGACATGGCAAAGGCTACGCGGCGGGCCTTTTCGCCGGGCAATTTGCCCAGCAAAGCCGCCGCCTTGGGCACTGGCAGTTTCGACAGCATGATGGCAGCAACCTCGGTGCTTTCCTCCTCCAGCACCGGATGCAGCGCCTCGGGCGGCAGGGCGGTGATACGATCCCAGGGGTCGGCATCGGGGCGGATGCCCACCATGCGGCGCAGACGCGAGGCGGTGGCATTGGAAATATGGCCGTCCATCAAGGACAAGGCCCCTTCCAGCCCGCCGGGGAAGGACAGGCCGACCTGTTCGAGTTCGCCCAGGAATTCGGTCACCACGGCCTCGACCGTGGCGCGATCCACCAGCCGCATCTGGCCGATCTGCTGCGCCAATTCAGCCTGCATGCCGTCAGGCAGCGCCGAGAGCGGCAAAGGCGAGCCTTCGGCCAGCATGAGCCGCACGATGATCGCGGCCTTTTGCCGGCGCGACAGGGCCACGGCGGCGACACGGCGCGGCACCGCGATCTGGGCTGGTTTGATCTGAGCGAGCGCCTGCGCCATGCCGCCTCCTGATTCCCTTATGGGGTTCAGCTTGGCAGGCGCAGGTTAACGGGGGCTGAACCGCTTACCAATTCACCGTCTGGCCGGTGACAATTGCCTGCGCCAGCGCCTGATGCGCCCATGTATCGGTGCCCCCTTGCGCGGCGATGGCGGCAAGCTCGGCCTTGGCCATATCGAATTCGCCTTGCTCGACAAGGGCTTGGCCGTAATAGCTGCGGGCAAGGAGATTGCCGGGATTGTGCAGGATCGCGGCCTCATAGGCGGCGAGCCCCGCCTCGATCTGGCCGGATTTGCGCAAGGTGAAGGCCTCATAGGTCATCACGCGGTCGGTCTGGCCTTCGGTCATGGCGGCCAGCACGCGGCGGGCCTCCGGCACGCGCCCGGCCCAAGCGAGTTCGCGCACCGCGCGGAAACGGGTGTCATCTTCCAGCCGCGCATCCTCGGGCGCGACGCAGGCCTTGGTTTTCTCGTCCCAGACCTGACCGTCCTTGCATTGGGTGGTGGTCTCGGTCGGCGTGGGCGGGGCGGTGTCATCGGACCCGGCGGCGAGGGCGGCAAAGGGGAAGGCGGCGAGGGCGAAGGGCATAAGGAAACGCATGGCGGGGCTCCGGTTGCGGGATGCGAGGATGATAGGGCGAAATGCGAAAAGGGCGAGCCTTTCGGCCCGCCCTTTCTGCATTCCCTGCCCGCTTGGCGCTGTTCCCTGCGGAACAGATCAGCCGAAGACGCGCTTGAAGATCGTATCGACGTGCTTGGTGTGATAGCCGAGGTCGAATTTCTCCTCGATCTCGGCCGGGCTGAGGGCGGCGGTCACTTCGGCATCGGCCAGCAATTCGGTCTTGAAATCGGCACCCTTTTCCCAGACCTTCATGGCGTTGCGCTGCACGAGGCGGTAGCTGTCTTCGCGCGACACGCCGGCCTGGGTCAGCGCCAGCAGCACGCGCTGCGACATGACCAAGCCTTTGAACTTGTTCATGTTGCGCAGCATGTTTTCCGGGTAGATCACCAGTTTCTCGACCACGCCCGCCAGACGGTGCAGCGCGAAATCCAGCGTGATCGTGGTGTCGGGGCCGATGGCACGCTCCACCGAGGAGTGGCTGATGTCACGCTCATGCCAGAGCGCCACGTTCTCCAGCGCCGGGGTGACCGACATGCGGACAAGGCGGGCGAGGCCGGTGAGGTTTTCGGTCAGCACCGGGTTGCGCTTGTGCGGCATGGCGCTGCTGCCCTTCTGGCCGGGGCTGAAGAATTCCTCGGCCTCCAGAACCTCGGTGCGCTGCATGTGGCGGATCTCGATGGCGATGTTTTCGATGCTGGAGGCGATGACGCCCAGCGTGGCGAAGAACATGGCGTGACGGTCGCGCGGGATGACCTGAGTGGACACCGGCTCGGGCATCAGGCCCAGTTTCTCGCAGACATATTCTTCCACGAAGGGGTCGATATTGGCGAAAGTGCCGACCGCGCCCGAAATGGCGCCGGTGCGGATTTCCTCGCGCGCGGCGACAAGGCGGCGGCGGCCCCGGTCCATCTCGGCGTAGAAGCGGGCGAAGGTCAGGCCCATGGTGGTCGGCTCGGCATGGATGCCGTGGCTACGGCCGATGCGGACGGTGTCCTTATGCTCATGCGCGCGGGTTTTCAGCGCGGCCAGCACGCGGTCCATACCCGCCAGCAGCAGATCGGCGGCGCGAACAAGCTGGATGTTCAGCGTGGTGTCCAGCACATCCGAGGAGGTCATGCCCTGATGGACGAAGCGCGCATCTTCCGAACCGATATGTTCGGCCAGATGGGTGAGGAAGGCGATCACGTCATGTTTGGTGACGGCCTCGATCTCGTCGATGCGGGCGACATCGAAGGTCACATCCTTGGCCTTCCAGACGGCTTCGGCATTGGCCTTGGGGATCACGCCGAGGATAGCTTGCGCGTCGCAGGCATGGGCCTCGATCTCGTACCAGATGCGGAAGCGGGTCTGGGGATCCCAGATGGCGACCATGTCGGGGCGGGAATAGCGCGGGATCATCGGGCGACCTTTCGGTAATGGCGGCAGGAGTTGCCGCCCCCTTAGCGCCAAGCTGCCGTCAAGGCAACCTCGCGCCCTGCCCGCTTGCCGTGGCACCTTGCCAAATCGCCCGCGTTCGGGGATTGTTCCGGCCATGACCCAATCCGACCCCGCCCTGCGCCCCGAGAAGATGCCCGAGGACCATGACCGCGCCTTGCGGCCTCAGGTTCTGGAGGATTTTGTGGGGCAAGCCGAGGCGCGGGCCAATCTGCGGGTGTTCATCGAAAGCGCCAGGATGCGCGGCGAGGCGATGGATCACACGCTGTTCCATGGCCCGCCGGGCCTGGGCAAGACGACGCTGGCACAGATCATGGCGCGGGAATTGGGGGTGGGGTTTCGCATGACCTCTGGCCCGGTTCTGGCGAAACCGGGCGATCTGGCGGCGATCCTCACCAATCTTGAGCCGCGCGATGTGCTGTTCATCGACGAGATTCACCGGCTGTCGCCGGTGGTGGAGGAGGTGCTCTATCCGGCGATGGAGGATTTCGCACTGGATCTGGTGATTGGCGAGGGGCCGGCGGCGCGGACGGTGCGGATTGATTTGCAGCCCTTCACGCTGGTGGGGGCGACCACGCGGCTGGGGCTGTTGACCACGCCGCTGCGGGATCGTTTCGGCATTCCCACGCGGTTGCAGTTTTATACCGAGGATGAGCTGGACCATATCGTGACGCGGGGCG
Organism: uncultured Gemmobacter sp.; assembly: GCA_937983495.1. Taxonomy (GTDB): domain Bacteria; phylum Pseudomonadota; class Alphaproteobacteria; order Rhodobacterales; family Rhodobacteraceae; genus Gemmobacter. Next base: position 5,105 of record CALKAA010000349.1, read on the forward strand.
CGCGCATGCTGGGAATTGATCCGCTGCCCGAGGGCACGCGCGAGATTGCCCGGCGCGCGCGCGGCACGCCGCGGATTGCCGGGCGCTTGCTGCGCCGGGTGGTGGATTTCGTGACGGTGGAGGGGGATGGCCGCCTCACGCAGGCGATTGCCGACAAGGCGCTGACCCGGATGGGGGTGGACAATCTGGGCCTTGATGGTGCGGACCGGCGTTACATGCTGCTTTTGGCCGAGAATTATGGCGGCGGCCCGGTGGGGGTGGAAACCATCGCCGCCGCCTTGTCGGAAAGCCGCGATGCGATCGAGGAGGTGATCGAGCCCTATCTGTTGCAGCAAGGCCTGATCCAGCGCACGCCGCGCGGGCGGATGCTGGCGGCGAAGGCCTGGCGGCATATCGGGCTGGAGCCACCGAAAGCGCCGACGCAGGCGGGGCTGTTTGACTGACAGGTAAGGGGCCGAGGCGCCCAATGTCCGAGGCCATGCGGCGCCGTTGCCGCCTTTGGGCCGGTGGCCCAAAGCCACCGGCCATACGCTGAAACGGTCTTGCTGCGCCCTGCCCACAGGGACGGGGAAACGCGGTGTGTTTCCTGTTTCCGGCCCAATTGGCCGAGGCCATCGCCGAGGTCATGTTGAAACGGTGCCACGTTCGGGCCGTGGGCCCGAAGCCCACGGCCAGCGCCCGCCCTGCGGGGGGCGGGT
>CALKAA010000350.1 GCA_937983495.1 uncultured Gemmobacter sp.
CGTGGCCCCCGATCTGCGCAGCGCCGGCATCGGTGCCGACCTGATCGCCGAGGTCGAGGCCCGCGCCCGTGCCGCCGGGGCCGCGATGCTGCAACTGACCACCGACAAATCCCGCCTGCGCGCCCATGCTTTCTATGACCGGCTGGGCTATCAGCCCTCGCATCTGGGCTACAAGAAGGCGCTGTAACCGCCACAGTGCCGCAAATCCGTGCCCATCCGCCGCCTGCGGATTTGACAATCTGCCGCACTGCGGCGACGCTATCCAAAACACTGAATGCGAGCAGGCCAATGCAGCTCTACCTCCCGATTGCCGAGGTTGCAGTCAACGCTTACGCGTTGGTCGGGATTGGCGGGCTTGTGGGCTTTCTGTCCGGCCTGTTCGGCGTGGGCGGCGGCTTTCTGATCACCCCCTTGCTGATCTTCATCGGTGTGCCGCCCGGCGTGGCGGTGGCGACCGGCTCCAATCAGGTGGTGGCCTCGTCCATCTCCGGCGTGCTGGCGCAGTTCAAACGCAAGGCGGTGGATATCCGCATGGGCGTGGTGCTGCTCGGCGGCGGCTTGATCGGATCGGGCATCGGCATCTGGGTCTTTGCCCGGCTGACGGCCATCGGGCAGGTCGATCTGTTCGTCTCGCTGGCCTATGTGGTGTTTCTGGGCATCGTCGGGGCCATGATGATGCAGGAAAGCCTGCGCGCGCTGTGGCGGGCGCGGCAGGCGGGGGGCGTGGTGGTGCGCCGCGCGCATGTGCATACCTGGGTGCATGGCATGCCCTTCAAGATGAAATTCCGCACCTCCGGCCTTTATATCAGCATCTTGCCGCCCTTGATGATCGGGGCCTTTGTGGGCTTTCTCTCGGCCGTGATGGGCGTGGGCGGGGGTTTCATCATGGTGCCCGCGATGATCTATCTGCTGGGCATGCCCACCAAGGTCGTCATCGGCACCTCGCTGTTCCAGATCATCTTCACCACGGCCTTCACCACTGTCGCCCATGCCGTCACCAGCCAGTCGGTCGATATCCTGCTGGCGGTGCTGCTGATCGTGGGGGGGGTGGTGGGCGCGCAATTCGGCGCGCGTTTCGGCGTGCGGCTGAAGGCCGAGCAATTGCGCATCCTGCTGGCCGGGCTGGTGCTGCTGGTCTGCTTCAAGGTCGGGCTTGATCTGGTGCTGACGCCGTCTGAGCTTTACTCCGTCACCCTCGCGGGGCGGCTGCCATGATGCGCGCGCTGATCCTCGCCCTGGCCCTGCTGCCGCGGCCCGCCGGGGCCGAAAGCATCGTGGCGGGCTTGTCGCAATCCTCGGTTTCGATCACCGCCGATTATGCCGGGTCGGAAATCCTGATCTATGGCGCGGTGAAGCGCGAGGCCCCCATCGCGCCGGGCCGCAGCCTGCGCGTGGTGATCACGGTGGAGGGGCCAGACCTGCCGGTGGTGGTGCGCCGCAAGGAGCGGATCGGGCCGATCTGGGCCAATACCGACCGGCTGCGCCCCGGCCCTGTGCCCAGCTTCTATGCCGTGGCGAGTTCTGCCCCGCTGGACGAGGCGCTGACGCCCGAGGAAGACCTGCGCCATGGTGTGACCCTGGCGCGCGTGCTGCGCAGCGAAGAACCGACCTCGCAGCCCTTCATGGATGCCATCCTGCGCATCGGCACCGCCGAAGGGCGCTACTTCACGCGGGAAAACACCATCGCCCTGACCGAGGAAACCCTGTTCCGCACGGATGTGGCCCTGCCTGCGGCGCTGACCGAGGGCAATTATACCGTGCGCCTGTTCCTCACCCGCGATGGCAAGGTGTTGGATGTGGTGAAGCGCACGATCTGGGTGCGCAAGGCAGGGCTGGAGCGCTTCATTTATGAGAACGCCCATCAGCAACCGCTGCTCTACGGTCTGGCCTCGCTTTTAATCGCGGGCTTGGCCGGCTGGGCGGCCTCGGCCCTGTTCCAGCGCATGCGCTGGTAACGGGCCACGATTTTTCGACGAAAAATCGTTTCCCGCTCAATCGGCAAACCCGCGCGACACCCGCGGCCACAGCCAGCCCAGCGTCAGCCCTCGCGCCGCATTCAGCCCCATCAGCGCGGCCCACAGCCCGTGATTGCCCCAAACGGGCAGCAACACGGCGAGGCTCGCCGCATATAGCGCCACGCAAAACAGCATCGCATTGCGCATGGCCCGCGTGGCGGTGGCCCCGATGAACACGCCGTCCCAGATCCAGCTGGCCACCCCGATCAGCGGAGCTGCCATCAGCCAGGGAAGATAGGCCCGCGCCTCCGCCCGCACCTCGGGCGCGCTGCTCATCAGGTCGATGATCTGCGGCCCCGCCAGCGCAAACGTCACGGCCAGCGCCGCCGCCCCGGCAAAGCCCCAATGGAAGGCCAGCCGCACCGCCTGTTGCAGGTTGTCCCGCGCCCGCGCGCCCACGGCCTGCCCCACCAGCGTCTCCGCCGCGAAAGCAAAGCCATCCAGCGCATAGGCGGTGATTTCCAGAAAC
>CALKAA010000351.1 GCA_937983495.1 uncultured Gemmobacter sp.
TACGGATGGCTCACCTGATTGCGGAGAAAGGCGCGGATCGCCCGGCGCTGGCGGTGCTTTACGCGTTCAATGCCGAACTGGCCCGCGCACCTTGGGCCAGCAAGGAGCCGATGATCGCCGAGATGCGGCTCCAATGGTGGCGCGACACGGTAGAGGCCGAGGCCTCGAGCCCTGGGCCTGCACATGAAGTGGCTTCGCCTTTGGGAAAACTCATTCGCACCAAGGCCTTGCCGCTCGATCTTCTGGACGGGATGGCCCAGGCGCGGCTCTGGGATATTTACCGCGACGCCCATGAGGATGAGGCCGCGCTCTGGGCCTATTTGCAAGCCACTGGCGGCGCATTGATGGCCTTGTCGGTGCAGGCGACCGGCGGCGGTGACCGAGCCGCCGCGCTGGCGCTTGGCACAGCGCAGGCCTTGGCGAATTACCTGCGCGCCGTGCCTGCGCTGGAAGATCAGGGCCGTGTTCCCCTTGTGGATGGCCGAGCGGAAGCTGTATCAGCTTTAGCACGCAAGGGTTTGGAATATATGGATATTGCGAGAAAGGCGAAACTGCCGCGCGGTGCCGGGATGGCGGCATATCTCACACGCCCCGTGCTGGAGCTGGCAAGGCGCCAGCCGCAGTTGGTGGCAGCAGGCGCGCTGGAGGTGCCAGAGTTCACCCGGCGGAAAAACCTGTTATGGCAATCCCTTACCGGGAGATTCTAAGTCACTTTGGCAAAACGTCGTGCAGGAAGGACAGCGCCACCTGCAAGCCATCCGGCGCAATGCCATGACCGGTGCCCTTCATCGTATGGGCATAGACCTCAAACCCGGCCGTCACCAGAGCATCCCCGGCGCGGCCCATATCGGCATAGGGCACCATCTCATCGGCATCGCCATGGATCAGCATGATCGGGGGCTTGACCTTGGCCTCGGCCTCGAGCGTCTCGGGCACCAGCAACCGGCCAGAGAATCCCACAACCCCGGCCAATGCCACATCCCGGCGCGGCGCGATGTGCAGGCTCATCATGGTGCCTTGCGAAAACCCAACCAAAGCAAGGGCTTCTGGTGCGATCTTCTCCTCCGCCATCTTGGCGTCGATGAAGGCATTCAACAGATCGACCGACACCGCCATCGAAGCCTTGGCCTGCGCTTCCGTCGAGCCATCCAGCCAGGGGATCGGGAACCACTGATAGCCGAAGGGATTGTTCACGCATTTTTCCGGCGCATTCGGGCTGTAGAACACGGTATCGGGCAGATGCGGGGCGAGCGGATCGGCCAGACCCAGCAGATCAGCCCCATCGGCGCCATAGCCATGCACGAAAATCACCATCGAGCGGGCCTTGCCCGATTTCGGTGCCTTGCGTTGTGATTCCAGCATCACCTGATCCCCTCACGGTCTTTTGCCACATGGTAGTAGGCCCAGAGCAGCCGCGCCGCAACCGCGCGCCACGGGCTCCATGCGGCGGCAATGGCACGCATTTCGCGCTCATTCGGTCGTTTATCCAGCGAAAACAACAATCTGGCAGCCTCTTGCAAGGCAAGATCATTATGAGCAAAGACATCGGCCCGACCAAGCGCGAACATGGCATAGATTTCGGCCGTCCAACGACCAACTCCTGGTATTTCAATCAGTTGAGCGACAATCGTTTCATCGGGCAGGTTGCGAAGCGCGTCAAAATCAATCCCGGCCTGCGCCAATGCACGCGCATAGCGCAGTTTGGGTCGCGACAGGCCACAGGCGCGCAGCGCCTCATCTTCGGCGGCGGTTACGGCCTGGGGTGTTATAAAACCAGCCGCCTGCATCCGCCCCCAGATCGCCCGCGCCGAGGCGACCGAAACCTGCTGACTCACAATCGCCCCTAACAGCTCGGCAAAGCCTTCAGGTCGGCGTCGCAGTGGTAATTCCCCTGTCAATTCATAGGCTTCAGCGAATCGCTTGTCATAACGGGATAACCACGCCATGCCCTCGGCGATATCATCCCCGCCCTCGATAATGCGCCCGACCATGGCCCCTCCGGTTTTGCCGCAGGCTAGCCCCTTGCAACCGATGCCCGCAAGCGTTTAGGTCGCGCCATGACCCAGTCCAACGATACTCTTGCCCGCCGCAACATGTGGGTTCTGATCGCCGCGCAAGCCATTCTGGGCGCGCAAATGCCTCTGATCTTTACGGTCGGCGGCCTCGCCGGCAGCACATTGGCCCCCAATGCCTGTTGGGCCACGCTGCCGATCTCGCTGACAGTGATCGGCTCGATGCTATGGGCACAACCCCTGAGTGCCTTGATGCAACGCCATGGCCGCCGCGCCGGATTTGTGGCGGGTGCCATCGCGGGGGCTGCCGGGGCGACGCTGGCCTCCTGGGGGCTGTATAGCGGGTCATTTCTGATCTTCAGCCTCGCCAGCCTTCTGACAGGGGGATACATGTCGGCGCAGGGCTTTTACCGCTTTGCCGCAGCGGATCTGGCGTCGGAAGCATTCCGCCCCAAGGCGATTTCGGGGGTAATGGCCGGCGGGTTGGCCTCCGCCATCTTTGGCCCGCAACTGGTTTCGCTGACAGCGCAGGCCATGGTCGTGCCGTTTCTGGGCAGTTATCTGGCAGTGATCGCGCTCAACCTTGGGGGCATGGTCGTTTTTGCGGCCCTGCATGCCCCGAAACCCGTGGCCCGTGTGGCAGGAGCCCCACAGGGACGCAGCCGCCGCCAATTGCTGCGCGAGCCTGCCATTCTGGTCGCCGTGGTCTGTGGCACCGTCAGCTATGCGCTGATGAATCTGGTGATGACCTCCTCGCCGCTGGCGGTGGTGGGCTGCGGCTTCCAGACCTCGGATGCAGCGAATATCGTTTCAGCCCATGTACTTGCCATGTATGCTCCGTCGTTTTTCACCGGCCATGTGATTGCCCGGCTTGGCGTGGAGAAGGTTATCGCCCTGGGCCTGACAATCCTTGCAGCCTCCGGTGCGGTCGCCATGAGCGGGGTCGCGCTGGAGCAATTCTATATCGCGTTGATCCTGCTGGGGTTGGGCTGGAATTTTGGCTTTATCGGAGCCACCGCAATGATTGCGGCCCATCACAGCCCCGAGGAGCGCGGCACGATGCAGGGGCTGAATGATGCCATCGTCTTTGGCGGTGTGTCGCTGGCCTCCTTTGCATCGGGTGGGCTGATGAATTGCTCTGGCGGCTCGGCACAAGCGGGGTGGTCGGCCGTGAACATGGCCATGCTGCCCTTCCTCATCCTTGCGGGCGGGGCACTGATCTGGTTTGCGCTGCGCCCCAAGGAAACGCGCTGAAATTTTCGTCACATCCAGGTCACATCCGCTTGCGACACTCAGACGCGAGGGAAGGGGGCTTGCCAGCCTTCACCCCCGATATATAGTCGAATTGTCGGGGCGGGTCTCCCCGTCCCGGGCCATCTTGGCCAAGGGATGAAGGCGGAGTCTTGCATGGACGGCGATTTCAGGACCAATTTTGTGCGTGAACCGGCCGGGTTGAAACATTACCCCGCGCTGGTGCTGAATGCGGATTTCCGGCCGCTTTCCTGGTACCCGCTCAGCCTCTGGCCCTGGCAGGAGGCAATCAAGGCCGTTTGCCTGGAGCGCGTTCAGATCCTCGCGGAATATGACGCGGTTGTGCGCAGCCAAAAGTCCGAGTTCCGCATACCCTCGGTTGTCGTGCTGAAAGAGTTCGTCAAACCCCAGAAGCGCGTGGCCTTCACGCGCTTCAATCTTTTTCTGCGAGACGAATTTTGCTGCCAGTATTGCGGGGCAAAGGGCGATCTGACCTTCGACCATGTGGTGCCGCGCTCAAAAGGTGGGGTGACCAGCTGGGAAAATGTTGTGGCAGCTTGCAGCCCCTGCAACCTGAAAAAGGCCAACAAGACGCTGAAACAGGTGGGCATGACGCTCAAGAGACCACCGCGTGCGCCCACCCCCGATGAGATGCACAGCCATGGCAGACGATTCCCGCCGAACCACCTGCATGACAGCTGGTTGGATTACCTTTACTGGGATACCGAACTTGAGGCTTGATTGGCTGGGGCGCTAGGATTCGAACCTAGGTATGGCGGTACCAAAAACCGCTGCCTTACCACTTGGCGACGCCCCAACCGTGAGCGGGGTTCTAGCCGAGCGGGACGGTGGCCGCAAGAGCGATTTTTCGTCGAAAAATCGCGGCTGGCACCGGGCAGTTGCCTCGGATAAAAGGCGCTTATGCAATTTGATGTTGTGATCCTTGGCGCGGGTGCGGCCGGCATGATGGCGGCCATCGAAGCGGGTCGGCGTGGTCGCCGTGTGCTGTTGATTGATCATGCCAAGGCGGCTGGTGAGAAAATCCGAATCTCCGGTGGTGGCAGGTGCAACTTCACCAATCTGGACATTCGCCCCGAATGTTTCCTGTCACAAAATCCGCGCTTTGCTTTGTCTGCGCTGAAACGCTTCACGCAATGGGATTTCATCGCGCGTGTTGATGCAGCGGGTATCCGCTGGCACGAAAAGACATTGGGCCAGTTATTTTGCGATGGCTCCTCACGCGAAATCATTGCCATGTTGCAAGCGCAGATGCAGGAGTGCGGCGTAACTATCTGGCTTGAAACGGAAATTCGGAATGTTGGGCAGGCCGCTCCATTTCGGATCGACACGGCGCGGGGGAGAGTGGAAGCACTGGCGCTGATCGTGGCGACGGGCGGCAAGTCGATCCCGAAGATGGGCGCGACGGGGCTTGGCTATCAGATCGCCGAAAGCTATGGCTTGCCGATCATCGACACTCGGCCCGGCTTGGTGCCGCTGACCTTGGCCGAACAGGTTCTGGAGCCGCTGAAGCCCTTGGCAGGTACAGCGGTGCAGGCGCGTGCGAGCTGCGGGCGTCAAGGCTTTGACGAAGCGTTACTTTTTACGCATCGCGGTCTGTCAGGCCCCGCGATCTTGCAAATCAGTTCTTATTGGCGCGAGGGGGATAGCCTGTGTCTTGATCTGGCGCGAGGGCAGGATCTTGCTAAAGCGTTGCGACAGATGCGCCAAAATGAAGGGCGGATTGCCTTGCGCACTGCCTTGGCGCGCTTTCTGCCCGAGAAACTGGCGCGACATCTGGAAGTGGTAAGCGGATTGAGCGGCAATCTGGCCGATCAAAGCAATGCGCGCCTTGATCAACTGGCGGCGCTGGTTCACGGCTTCGATATCGTGCCTGTCGGGAGTGAGGGGTATCGAACGGCAGAGGTCACTCTGGGCGGCGTTGACACCGCAGCATTGGATGCCCGCAGCTTGCAAGCCAAGACTGTGCCAGGTTTGTATTTCATTGGTGAGGTCGTCGATGTGACGGGCTGGCTTGGTGGCTATAACTTTCAATGGGCCTGGTCATCCGGTTGGGCTGCCGGGCAGATTGCTTGAATCTGATAATCTATATTATGTAACCTTAATGGCGATCCGGGCTTGCCAAAGCGGGCCTGTATAGGCAAAGACATGCCATCCCAGACCGGAGGCCCCCATGACGTTCAGCCGTGCCATCAAGATCGCTCCGTCGATCCTCTCCGCCGATTTCGCCAATTTCGGTGCCGAATGCGAAGCCATCGAGGCTCAGGGCTGCGACTGGGTGCATGTCGATGTCATGGACGGACATTTTGTTCCGAATATCACTTTCGGACCAAGCACTTGTGCGGCGATACGAAAGCATATCAAGGGCGTGATGGATGTGCATCTGATGATCGCGCCAGTGGATCCTTATATTGATGCCTTTGCTCAATCAGGGGCCGACGTGATCACCGCACACCTGGAGGCCGGGCCACACATCCACCGCACTCTGCAAGCCATCCGGGCGCATGGCGTCAAAGCGGGCCTGGCGCTGAACCCAGGCACCCCGATCGACGCCGTGTCGCATTTGCTCGACATGGTGGACCTGATCTGCGTCATGACGGTAAACCCTGGCTTTGGCGGACAGAAATTCATTCATTCTCAAGTCGATAAGGTCCGATCCTTGCGGGCGATGATCGGTGACCGGCCGATCCATATCGAGATTGATGGCGGCGTGACGGTGGACACCGCACCGCTGGTGGCTGCGGCTGGAGCCGACGTTCTGGTGGCTGGCTCGGCCGTATTCAAGGGCGGCTCTGTCTCTGACCCGACCCCTTATGGTGCGAACATCCGCGCCATCCGGGCTGCGGCCGAAGCTGCGCAGGGCTGACAGCTTTTTACAGCACATACATATTCAATACTTGAAATATGTATGTTTCCGGGTTACCTCTGCCCCCAGAGTATCCGGAGGCGATGATGCGTCACTTTCTGCCCATACTGGATTGGGCCCCGCGCTATGATCGCGCGGCCTTTGGCAGTGATCTGCTGGCGGCCGTAATCGTCACCATCATGCTGATCCCGCAATCACTGGCTTATGCCCTGCTGGCAGGATTGCCAGCCGAGATCGGCCTTTATGCCTCGATCGCACCTTTGGTGATCTATGCGCTGTTCGGAACTTCGCGCACACTGGCCGTTGGCCCTGTGGCCGTGATCAGCCTGATGACCGCTGCGGCAATTGCTCCTTTGGCGGCCCAGGGCACGCCCGAATATCTGGGGGCCGCGATAGCGCTGGCCGTGCTATCAGGCGTGATCCTGCTGGCCATGGGCCTGCTGCGGCTGGGAGTCATTGCGAATTTCATCAGCCACCCGGTGATTTCAGGCTTCATCACGGCCTCCGGTCTGCTGATCGCGGCGGGTCAGGTGCCGCAGCTTTTGGGGGTCAGCCTGCGCGGGGAAACCTTGCCTGATCTGGCCTTTGCCCTGTGGCAGAAGCTGGACACCCTGAATGCAACAGTCTTGCTGATTGGCCTGCCAGTGCTGGCTTTCCTGTTCTGGACGCGGGCGCGGCTGGCCCCCTTGCTGCGGCGGCTTGGCTTGGCACCACGGCTGGCCGGGGCGATCAGTCGCGCGGCCCCTGTGATGGCGGTTGCGGCGACCACCCTCGCCTCTTGGGGGCTGGCGCTTGATGTGCCAGTGGTCGGAGAAATTCCGCGTGGCTTGCCCCTGCCCGCCTTGCCACCGTTGGATCTGGAGCTCTGGCGAGCCATTCTTTGGCCTGCCATGTTGATTGCTTTGGTCGGCTATGTCGAAACGATCTCGGTCGCGCAGACGCTGGCAGCCAAACGCCGGCAGCGTATTGACCCCGATCAGGAGCTTGTGGCGCTAGGCCTGTCCAATATCGGGGCGGGCGTGTCTGGCGGCTTTCCGGTCACGGGGGGCTTTGCCCGCTCGGTCGTAAATTTCGATGCGGGGGCGGAAACGCCTGCCGCAGGGGCTTTCACCGCTCTTGGCATGGCGCTGGCGACCTTCACGCTGACCCCTGCCCTGTTCTACTTGCCCAAAGCCACCTTGGCCGCAACCATCATCGTCGCCGTATTGAGCTTGGTAGACCTTGGCGCGCTGCGTCGCACGCTGGCCTATAGCCGTAGCGATTTTGCGGCCATGGCGGTCACCATCCTGATGACGCTCGGCCTTGGTGTCGAAGCCGGGATCAGCGCCGGCGTGGCGCTGTCCTTGGGGTTGCACCTGTGGCGCAGTTCACGCCCGCATGTGGCGGTGATGGGGCAAGTGCCGGGCACGGAACATTTCCGCAATGTCGCCCGTCATGAGGTGGTGACGGCACCCGATGTGCTGCAAGTGCGCATCGACGAAAGCCTTTGGTTCCCCAATGCGCGCCACCTGGAAGATGTGTTGCTGGCGGCAGTGGCCGAGCAACCCGGCCTTCGCCATGTCGTGCTGGATTGCGCGGCGGTGAACAGCATCGACGCCTCGGCGCTGGAGACGCTGGAAGCATTGAACCACCGACTGTCGGATGGTGGCGTAGCGCTGCATTTAAGCCAGGTGAAAGGGCCAGTGATGGACCGGCTGAAAGGCTCGCCCTTCCCCGCAGCCTTGACCGGCAAGATCTACCTCACGCAATTCGATGCGATGATGGATCTTGCCCCAGCCATCACCAGTGAAACCCGTCAGGCCTTGCGCCGCGAAACCGCCAAGGCGGCGCGATAGCCCCCTCTCGACGCCAGGCGGGCACCCGGCTAACAAGATATGCGGGAGGCCCTCATGTCTGATGTGCTGGAACGGGTGAATAATATTGCGGCAGCGCCCAGCGTGACAGCCGTCTGGGAGCTGGCGGTCGCGCATTTTGCCAGCCACGGGTTTGCGCGGGTGAATTACGGCATGACCCGCTTTCGCAGGGCGGGCGGGATCGGTGACCCTGACGATGCGGTCTATCTGACCAGCTTTCCCGCAAGCTACAGCAATTTCTATTTCCGGGATGGCTTTTACGCGCGCACCGCCCCCTATCGCTGGGCTTTGGAGAATCGCGGTTCGTCCTGCACCTGGCGATGGGTGGAGGAAAAGGCGCATGCTGGCCTGCTGGCCCCAGACGAGATGGAAGCAGTGCGACGCAATGCCCAATGGCAATTGCGCGCGGGTGTCACCATCAGCTTCCCGGATGTCACCTCGCGGCAACGTGGGGCCATTGGTCTGGCCGGAGATCCGGGCCTTGACCACGATCAGGTGGATACCATCTGGTCAGAACATGGCCCAGGTCTGGAAGCCGTGGCCCATGTCATGCATTTGCGGCTGTGCCAATTGCCCCTCCCCGTCCGTCGCCCGCAATTGTCGCAGCGTCAGCGCGAAGCGCTGGAATGGGTCGCCGAGGGTAAGACGATGCAGGATATTGCGACCCTGATGGGGATTTCCGTTGCCATGGTGGAAAAGCATCTGCGGCTGGCACGGCATGCGCTGGATGTGGACAATACGGCGCAAGCCGTGGCCAAGGCAGCCCTGTTGAACCAGATTTTCCAATCCGCCGCTGAGGTCGGGAATTCATGACTTACGCTACGTCACCCTGCTTGCTATCATCTTCCTGTTTCATATCGGGTTGAAGATGTGAGGCATGCGCGGTCAGGGCCTATTGGTGCCTGGGGCCGCCCTTCCTGTCGCATGACCAGGAAGAACGTAAGCCGCAGTCGGCCGATTAGCCGAGGGCTGCGGGTCCGAGTCAGTTGGGGTATTGCCATTCGGGCGGTGTCGTGTGGTGCGGCACCGCCCTTTTTCACGGCTGATGCACGACAGTATCCCCCAAAGCAAAAGGGACGGCCCACAGGAGCCGCCCCTCATGTTCCGGCAAGTTACCGAAATCAGCCTTGCAGAGCTTTCGCCACTTCGGCCGCGAAGTCTTCTTTTTCTTTCTCGATGCCTTCACCAACGGCCATGCGCACGAAAGCCACCACTTCCACGCCGGCATCTTTCGCGGCTTGCGCCACGGTGACATCGGGATTGATGA
>CALKAA010000352.1 GCA_937983495.1 uncultured Gemmobacter sp.
TCGTGCCGCTATGGTATTCGGATGTCAGTCGTCTGGCCTATCGCCGCGAATTCGCCTATCCTGAAAAGACGCCGGTTTATGGCGATTGGCCGGGCTGGCAGCCGGAAACCTGGTGGGCGGTCAAATGACTGCATGAGCCGGATGAGCCGGGCAGGATGTCATGCAGGATGTAACCAGTGCTGCATGATCTATCACCGGGGCGCGATCAATGACGCCCCGGCACCAAGAAACCAGAGATGAGGCAGAGCATGACCCTACGCAAATTTCTGTTGATCCTGTCGCTTGCGGCCCTTGCAGGCTGCAACACCGTGGACGGTATCGGGCAGGATATTTCGGGCGGTGCCAATCGCGTGGCGGGCTGGCTGGGGTAAGCTGCCTCGGGTAAGCTGCGCTGTCCCGCGACAGTTTTCGCGGTGTCGCCTTGGCGCGCTGGAAGGGGCATCCCCCCGCCCGCGCCGGTTGCACGGGCCTGAACCTTTGGCCCGGTGGACGGGCCGCGCCTGGCAGCGACAGCGACAGCAACAGCGACATTCAGTGCCAAGGGCCGATCTGGCCTGCAAGCCCGTAACACCTTGCCATGTTTGACTATCCAGGCACCTGCGCGAATTGCCGCAAAGATAGCGCGTGACCCGGGGCCGATATTTTGCCACAAGCGAGACTGTGCCTTGCGGTTGTCGCCGTCCGGGCCACCTCCCGTGCTCCTTGCCCCAGGTCGCCTTGCCGTGTTGCCTCCTTCGTCCTTGCCTGTGGAACATATGACCGAATTTGCCCTGCAACGGCTGCTTGCGGCACCGGGGCATGCGCATGCGCTGCCCCGGGCGATGGCGGTGCAATGGCCCGATCATCCGGTGCTGGAGCTGACACTGGCGCTGTCACTGGCCGCCAGCGGGCTGGAAACCTCGTTTGCCAGCGCCACCGATCAACTGGCCGCACGCGATGCCTGGCGGGTGGCGGCGCTGTTGGCGGTTGATCTGCACCAGATGCAGCGGCAGGGCTTGCCGCATGGCCGCGCCGCCGATCTGCTGGACTATTGGCACCAACATGACCCGTTCTTTCTGACCTGAGGCCCGAATGTCCCTGAGCGAACAGATCGCGGCCCTGCGCGCCGCGCCTTTCAATCTGGCCGCGCATGTGCTGGCCGCGGGGGCGGAGCGTCCCGATCACATGGCGCTTCAGATCCTGCGCCCGACCGGGGCCGAGCGCTGGAGCTATGGCCGCCTGATTGCCGCCATCCGTGGCACTGGCACGCTGCTGCTGGCGCAGGGGCTGGAGCCGGGGGACCGTGTGCTGTTGCGGCTGGGCAATGGCCCGGCCTTTCCGCTGGCCTGCTTGGGGGCGATGGCGGCGGGGCTGGTGCCGGTGATCACCTCGGCGCAACTGACCGCGCCCGAGATCACCGCCATGGCGCGGCCTTTGGGCTGTCGCCTGACCATGGCGGATGATGGCGTGGCTCTGCCCGAGGACGGTCCGCGCGTCTTGCCGGCAAGTGCCCTGAAAGGTGCCGAGGACCTTCCGCCCTGCGACTGGCACATGGGCGATGCCGAGCGTCCCGGCTATATCGTCTTCACCTCTGGCACCACCGGGCGGCCCTTGGCGGTGGAGCATGCCCATCGCGCCATTCTGGCCCGTGCCTTCATGCATCGCGGCTGGGAGGGGCTGGGGCCCTCGGACCGGCTGCTGCATGCCGGGGCCTTCAACTGGACCTACACCCTCGGCACGGGCCTCATGGACCCCTGGACCCTGGGGGCGACCGCGCTGATCCCCGGCGGGGGTGTCACGCCTGCGCAATTGCCGCTGTTGCTCAAGCGGTTTGATGTCACGATCATGGCCGCGGCACCGGGGGTGTTTCGCCAGATGCTGCGCAGCCCGCTGCCCGCCTTGCCGCGCCTGCGCCACGGGCTTTCAGCCGGAGAAACCCTGTCACCCGATCTGCGCCGCCAGTGGCGCGAGGCCACCGGCACGGATCTGCACGAAGCCTTCGGCCTGTCGGAATGTTCCACCTTCGTCTCGGGCAGCCCCGAGCGCCCTGCCCCTGATGGCTGCGTGGGATTCCCGCAACCGGGCCGCCAGATCACCTTGTGCGACGGTGTCATCGCGGTGCATCGCAGCGATCCCGGCCTGATGCTGGGCTATGCAGGCGACCCGCAGGCCACCGCCGCACGGTTTGAGGGCGACTGGTTCCTGACCGGCGATCTGGCTGAGGCAGGCCCCGATGGAGCCCTGCGCACGCTGGGCCGCAGGGATGACCAGATGAACCCCGGCGGCTTCCGTGTCTCGCCGCTTGAGGTGGAGGCGGTGCTGGCCTGCCTGCCCGGCGTCTCAGAATGCGCGGTGGCCGAGGTGGCGGTGAAACCCGGCGTCACCGTGATCGCATGTTTCTTTACCGCACAGTCAGGAAATGAACCTGTGCAAACCGAGAGCCTTTCCGCCTTTGCAGAGGCGCGGCTCGCACGTTACAAATGCCCGCGTATCTGGCAGCAGGTGGACCGCCTGCCGCGCATCGGCAATGGCAAGCTGGACCGGCGCGCCCTGCCCTTCCTCTGGACGCCCCTATGATCCGTCTCGACATCTTTTCCGATCCCGTCTGCCCCTGGTGCTATCTGGGCAAGGCCCATCTCGACCGCGCGCTGGAACGCCACCCCGATCACCCCTTCCTGATCGAATGGCACCCGTTCCAACTGGCCCCGCATCTGCCCAAACAGGGCGTGGACCGGGGGCAATATCTGCTGTCGATCTTCGGCACCCAGCAGCGCACCGTCGATGCCCATCTGCGGCTGGCCGAGCTGGGCCGCGCCGCCGGGCTGGAGTTCAACTTCGAGGCCATCAAGGTTTCGCCCAATACCTTTGACGCGCATCGGCTGATCCATTGGGCGGGGCTGGAGGGACGGCAGACGCCCACGGTTTCGGCGCTGTTCCGGGCCTATTGGCGCGAGGGGCGCGACATTGGCGACCCGGAGGTGCTGTGCGATCTGGCGGCAGAGGTCGGGATGGATCGAAAGATGATTTCGCGGCTGATTTACAGCGACGCCGATACCGAGGCGCTGGCCGCGCGTGAGGCCCATGCCCGCCAGCGCGGCATCAACGCGGTGCCCACCTTCATCGTGGCCGATCAGCACGCCATTTCCGGCGCACAACCGCCCGAGCTTTGGGCTCAGGTTATCGAGGAACTGGCCGCAGGCGGCACGCAGCCCCCCGCAGAGCAGCCCGGAACCTTGCAATGAGCGCGCCCCGGATCGGGGCCGATGAGCCGCAGAACCTGACATTGCCGCGCCTGCCGCTGCCGGAATTCATTGCGCTGATTGCGATGCTGTTTGCCACCATCGCCTTTTCCATCGACGCCATGCTGCCCGCCCTGCCCGAGATCGCGCAGGAACTGACCCCCGCCGATCCGAACAAGGCGCAATTGATCGTCACCAGCTTTGTGCTGGGCATGGGGCTTGGCACGCTGTTTGCCGGGCCGCTGTCCGACAGTTTTGGCCGTCGCAATGTCATTCTCGCGGGGGCGGTGCTGTATTGTGTGGCCTCTGCCCTTGCGATGATTGCGCCCAGCCTTGAGACCGTGCTGGCGGCGCGGGTTGTTCAGGGGCTTGGCGCTGCCGGACCGCGCGTGGTGTCACTGGCGCTGGTGCGCGACCTTTACAAGGGCCGCGAGATGGCGCGGGTGGTCAGCTTTGCCATGATGATCTTCACGCTGGTCCCCGCCGTGGCCCCGCTAGCCGCCAGTGGCATCATTGCAGCCTGGGGCTGGCGCGCGATTTTTGCCGCCTTCATCCTGTTCACGGTGATCGCGATGGCCTGGATGCTGGCCCGCCAGCCCGAGACCCTCCCTCCCGCTGCCCGTCGTTCGCTGGCCGTTGGCCCGCTGTGGCAGGCTCTGCGCGAGGTGCTGACCAACCGCGTGGTGCTGACCGCCATTGCGGTGCAGACCCTGTGCTTTGGCTGCCTGTTTGGCACGCTCTCCTCCACCCAGCAACTGTTCGACCAGACCTTTGGACGCGGCGAGAGCTTCCCGCTGTGGTTTGCGCTGATTGCCTTGCTGTCCTCCTCGGCCAGCATGATCAATGCGGCGCTGGTGGTGCGGCTGGGGATGCGGCGGATGATCTCGACGACGCTGTGGGTGCAGGTGGCGCTGGCCGGAGGCTTTGCCGCCGCCTGGGCAAGCGGCCTGCTGGCAGGTGGTGCGGACTTCCCGGTCTATATCCTGTGGACCACCTCGGTCTTCATGATGGCGGGGCTGGTGCTGGGCAATCTGAACGCCATCGCGCTGGAGCCTTTGGGCCATATCGCAGGTATGGCCGCCTCGGTCAGCGGGGCGCTGTCCACTGTGCTGGCGGTAATGATCGCCGCGCCCTTGGGGCTGGCCTTTGACGGCACGCCCATGCCGCTGGCGCTTGGCGTTTGCCTGCTGAGCCTCGGCGGTGCGGCCCTCATGCTGACCCTGCCGCGGCGCTGATCCACGCGGCCGCAACATATACTGGATTGACAGCCCCTCCCTGCGGTCCATGATGACCTTGGATAAAGCGTGAAAGGGAGGGGCTATGACCACCTATGTTCTGGAAGGTTACAAAGTCGAGTGGGGCGGGGAGGACGTCGCCCTCTCGCTTGAACGAGTGCAGATGACCATCATCGCCTCGGATGGGTATCGGTTGCAATATCAGTATGACGGCCCACCGCATGATGTGATAGACCTCTCCCCTGCCAGTGGCATGGATTACCAGATTGTGCTGGATGGCCAGAGGCTTGGGTCCGATGTCGAGACGATTGCAGTGACTTTGAGCTGGGACGGCAACAGCGCCGAGCTGTTTTCGGTGCTACGGGGAAGCCTCGAATACATCTTTGAGCTGGGTGGTGATGACCTGCCACAGTGGCAGGATGTCGACGATCTGAATGCGTTCCTGTCTGGCAATATCTCCAGCGATCAGATCCCGGCCAGCAACCCCTTTGGCCCCGGTCAGGATTTCAGCCTGCGCGATGTCTCAAGCCTGCTGCGCATGACGCAGAACGATGTGCTGATCGCGCGGCAAGGTGTTGATGACTGGACGGGCCTTGTCATCCGCACCGGGATCGGGCGCGACAAGGTTCAGGGTCTCGCGGGGAATGAGGTGTTCGACCTCGGGGCTGGCAATGATCTGGGCATCGGCAAGGGAGGGCATGACCGTATTCTCGGCGGGTCTGGCAATGACACGCTGCGCGGCGATGCCGGCAATGACACTCTGGTCGGTGGTGGCGGGCAGGACAGCCTGATCGGCGGGGCGGGGAATGATCGCCTCACGGGGAATGGCGGCAATAATGTCTCCATCTACCCCCGCCGTGGCGGTGTCGATGTGATCACCGATTTCACCTATGGCGTCGACAGCATCGGCTTTTCGGGCATTGCAGACCCTGCGGCAGCGGTGCGTCAGGTCGGCGAGAATGCCGTGTTCGATTTCGGCAATGGTCACCGCCTGATCGTGCTGGGACGGGACGCAGCCGAAGTGGCCGAGGATATCTTCGTGCTGTAACGGCCTGTTCCAGCCCTCAAGGCTCTGTCTCTCAAGGCTCAGCCTCTCAAGATTTTGTGCATCATGGCTGCCTCCCCGGATCGGGAGGCAGTTTTTTTGCAGGCATTTTCTTAAAATGACCCGCATTTCATCCGGTTTCCGACACATTGTGCAGGCATGACCCTAGGTCAGAGGCAGTATGCCCATGTGAAAAAGGGACAGTCATGACCACGCATACGATTACCGGCATTCAGGTGACGTTCTCCGGCTCCACGGCCACTGCCGTCACATCTTCGCAGCTTCGGCTGACCACCACCGACAGTTTTTCCTTCCGCTATGCCCTGACGGCGCAGGCGGTGAGCGGGTTTTCTCCCATCACCATCACGCCCACTTATGGCACCGCGCTGCATGCGGCCCATATCGGCGGCACCCGTGTGGCCCTGAACACGGCCGGGCGGATTGCCGAGTACCAATGGGGCACCGATAAAGCCACGTTGATCCTGATGGTCGAAACCGGTGTGCCGAATGTGCGCCATTATTTCGTGCTGGATGGCGACCCGCTGCCCAGCTTTGCCAATGCTGCTGCCTATAACAGCTTCATTGCCGGCCTGACCCGCCTCACCTCGGATGTCGATTTCATGGAGGTGGCGCTGCAACCGGGCCTGCGCATGGTGCCCTCGACGTTCAGCTCCTACCTCACCGGGGTTGAGAATGACACCGTGATCGGCGGCGCGGGCGATAACTGGAGCGTGAACACCCTGTACACCGGCATCGGCGATGACTCGATCACCGGGCTTGTCGGCAATGACAAGATCGACAGCGGCGCAGGCAATGACACGATCAACTCGCTGGAGGGGGCAGATTCTGTCTTGGGTCAGGCTGGCAATGATGTGATCAACACCTCCACCGGCAATGACACTGTGTATGGCGGCGATGGCAATGACACGATCTCTGGCGGTGACGGGATCGACAAGCTGTATGGTGGCAATGGCAACGACACCATCAATGGCAACAACGACAACGACTCGCTCTATGGCGATTTCGGCGATGATCTGCTGAATGGCGGCTCCGGCGATGACAAGCTCTATGGCGGCTATGCCAATGACAGCCTTCAGGGCAGCTCCGGCAATGACTCCATCTGGGGCGGCTATGACAATGACACGCTCCACGGCGAGTCCGGCAATGATGTGCTGCGCGGTGAGCGGGGCAGCGACAGTTTGACCGGGGGCAATGGCAACGACTTGCTGGATGGCGGCTATAGCGACGATACCCTGTCGGGCGGCGGCGATTCCGATACGCTGCTCGGCAATATCGGCAATGACCTGCTGAATGGCGACAGCGGCAATGACTCCATCAAGGGCGGCGATGGCATCGACACACTGATCGGCGGCACCGGCGATGATACGCTGGTGGGCGGCTCGGGGGCCGATGTGTTCGAATTCGGCCTGTCCAGCGGGCATGACCGCATCACCGATTTCCGCGACAATCAGGACGAGCTGAGCATCTCCGTGCATACCGGGCTCGACAGCGTGGCAGATGTGATGGCTGTGGCCACGCAGGTTGGACGCAATGTGGTGATCGCGCTTTCGCCGAATGACAGCATCACCATCACCAACATGACACTGTTGAAGCTGCAAAACGACATCGAGTTCATCTGAGCCCGGGGCACAGAGAACGCAGGAAGACACGGCCCGGGGGATGCCCGGGCCGTTATCATTTCGGCCGCACCACCTTTTCGGCCAGATCGCGCGCCACGCCGAAAGCCCCCTTGATGCGGTCGCTTTCATTTGGCCAATCCACCGCCAGCACCACCTTGTTACCTTGCACCTTGGCGGCGCCCTTCTGTGCTTGCAGATATTCCACAAGCCCCGCCGGATTGGCGAATTTGTCATTGTGGAACTGAACCGTCACCCCGCGCGGGCCGGCATCCAGCCGCGAAATGCCAGCGCGTTTGCACATCGCCTTGATCCGCACCACCAGCAGCAGGGTGTTCACTTCCTTGGGCAGCGCGCCGAAGCGGTCGATCAACTCGGCGGCAAAGCCTTCCAGCTCCACCTTGGTGGTCAGATGCGACAGGCGGCGATAGAGGCCAAGGCGGATGTCCAGATCGGGCACAAATTCCTCGGGAATCAGCACCGGCACGCCCAGATTGATCTGCGGGGCCCAGGCATCATCCACCGGGGCCAAGCCGTTGATCTCGCCGGATTTGATCTTGGCGATCGTTTCTTCCAGCATCTGCTGATACAGTTCGTAGCCGACTTCCTTGATATGGCCCGATTGCTCCTCGCCCAGCAGGTTCCCGGCGCCGCGCAGATCAAGGTCATGGCTGGCCAGGTTGAACCCGGCGCCAAGGCTGTCGAGGCTGGCCAGAAGTTTCAGCCGCTTTTGCGCCTGTGGCGTCAGCGGGCTGCGCGGCTTGGTGGTGAGGTAGCAATAAGCCCGCGTCTTGGACCGCCCCACCCGACCCCGGATCTGGTAAAGCTGGCTAAGGCCAAACATATCGGCCCGATGCACGATCATCGTATTGGCGGTGGGAATATCGAGGCCACTTTCCACGATGGTCGTGGCCAGCAGCACATCATATTTGCCGTCATAGAACTCGTTCATCCGCTCATCGAGATCGCCCGCCGCCAATTGCCCATGCGCCACCACAAAGGAAATCTCGGGCACCTGATCGCGCAGGAAGGCCTCGATTTCCGGCAGATCGGACAGGCGCGGGACCACGAAGAAACTTTGCCCGCCGCGATAGCGTTCGCGCAAAAGCGCCTCGCGGATGGTTACCGTGTCGAACTCGCTCACATAGGTGCGGATCGCCAGACGATCCACCGGGGGCGTTGCGATGATCGACAGATCACGCACGCCCGTGAGGCTGAGTTGCAGCGTGCGCGGGATCGGCGTTGCCGTCAGCGTCAGCACATGCACCTCGGCGCGCATTTCCTTCAGGCGCTCCTTATGGCCCACACCGAAATGCTGCTCCTCGTCGATAATCAGCAGGCCAAGGTTCTGGAACTTCACCCCCTTGGCCAGCAGCGCATGGGTTCCGATGCAGATATCGACCCGGCCTTCCTCCAGCCCCTTGCGGGTGTCATTGGCCTCCTTCGTGCCAACAAAGCGCGACAAGGGCCTGACTTCCATGGGAAATCCGCGAAACCGCTCGGCAAAGCTGCGGTAATGCTGCCGCGCCAGAAGCGTGGTCGGACAGATCACCGCAACCTGCATGCCCGCCATGGCCGCGACAAAGGCCGCGCGCATCGCCACCTCGGTCTTGCCAAAGCCCACATCCCCCACGATCAGCCGATCCATCGGCCGCCCGGCCTCCAGATCGCTGATCACATCGGAAATGGCGTTCAACTGATCATCAGTTTCCTGATAGGGAAAGCGCGCGGCAAAGGCCTCCCAGGCCGAATGCGGCGTTTCCAGAACGGGCGCATGGCGCAGATGCCGTTCGGCGGCAATCCGCATCAACCGGTCGGCAATCTCGCGGATACGTTCCTTGAGCTTGGCCTTCTTGGCCTGCCAGGCACCGCCACCCAGCCTGTCAAGCAAGCCCTCCTCATGACCATAGCGGCTGAGAAGTTCAATGTTTTCAACGGGCAGGTAAAGTTTCGCATCCTCGGCATAGACCAGATGCACATATTCATGCGGCGGGCCGGGGCGATTGCGCGGCGGCTCCGGCACCCGGATGGTTTCCAGCCCCATGAAGCGGCCCACGCCATGTTCGACATGCACCACCAGATCGCCGGGCGACAGCGTGCCCAGATCCTGAATGAAATTCGCG
>CALKAA010000353.1 GCA_937983495.1 uncultured Gemmobacter sp.
CGGGCATGGCCTCATTTGTGCATTGGCCGCCCTTGGCGATTGCGCGCGAAATCTGGGCCGAGGGCGGGATCGGTGCGCCCCGTGTGGCGGTGATGGAGCGCGTGACGGCACCGAAATGCGCGATTCTGGGCCGCAGCGACGATACGCCCTCGGGCGCGGCCTTTGTGGCGATCCATGGCGATGTGGCGATGCTGCATGCGCTGGAGGTGCGGCCTGCCCTGCGTCGGCAGGGTTCCGCCCGCAACATCTTGGTTGCAGCAGCCAACTGGGCGCAAGATCAGGGGGCGGCAACCTTCTCGCTGGTGGTGACCGAGCAGAATCTTGCCGCGCGGGCCTTGTATGAGCGGCTGGGGATGGTAGCGGTGGGGCGCTATCATTACCGGGTGATCTGATGCGGTTTCTGCTGCCCTGCCTTTTGCTTGCCACCCCTGTCGGGGCGCAGACCTTCGACTTCGGGGCAGAGGCGGTGCAGACCGCGCATGAAGTGGAGCAGGATGCGACCGCGCTGATTGCCACCGCCGCATGGGCCCAGGGGCAGCCGATCCCCGGCCTGCGAGATGGCACGCTGGAGCAGACGGCCTGGCGGATCGACACGCCGCAAAGCACGCTGGATCTGGCGACACGGTTGCAAGCGCAACTGGAGGCCGGGGGCTGGCGCGTGGTTTTCACCTGCGAGACGCGCGGCTGTGGTGGCTTTGATTTCCGCTATCAACTGCCCCTGCTGACGGAGCCCGACATGCATGTCGATCTGGGCGATTTCCGTTATATCGCGGCGGAAAAGGGGGCGCAGGCGCTGAGCCTGACCATCAGCCGTGCCAGCACCGATACCGGCTTTGTGCAACTGACGCGGGTGACGGCTGCGGGTGATCCTTTGATCGCAGACAATCCGCAGCCGGATGTGCCAGGCGCATGGCCTGCCACCATTTCTGATCTGGGCGCGCGGCTGGAGACTTCGGGCGCGGTGGTGCTGGGGGATCTTGTCTTTGCCTCGGGCAAGGCCGCGCTGGAGCCGGGTGACTATGCCAGCCTGCGCGCGCTGGCCGATTACATGGCGGCGCGACCAGAGGCGAAGATCGCGCTGGTGGGCCATACCGATGCCTCGGGCGGGCTGGCGGGCAATGTCGCCCTGTCAGAGGCGCGGGCGGGTGCGGTGCGCAAGGTGTTGATTTCGATGGGGATCAAGGGCGATCGGATCGAGGCGAAAGGCGTGGGCTATCTGGCCCCGCGCGCCAGCAACCTGACGCCAGAGGGCCGGATGCAAAACAGAAGGGTCGAGGTGATGCTCACCTCGACCCAAGTTGGTGCCGCGCCGTAAGTCTTACCAGTTATCGGGGCCCTTTTCGAGGAAGCGCCGCGCGAGGAAGTCGATGAAGGCCCGCACCTTGGGCTGGGTAAAACGGCCCGGCGGGTAAACGGCATAAATGCCCAGGGTCTCGGTCGGCAGGCCGGGAATGGCCTCCTCCACCTGACCGGCGCGCATCGCATCGGCATAGAGGAACGAGGGCAGATAGGCGATGCCAAGGCCCGCAATGGCCGCATTCAGCAGCGATTGCCCGTCATTGACGGTGAGCCAGCCATTCGAGCGCACCTGCCGCTTTTCGCCGGAGGGCGCGGTGACTTTCCACACATTGCCATTGGCCTGATTGGAATAATGCAGCAATTTGTGTTCGTTCAGGTCGTCGATCTTCATCGGACGGCCGAATTTCTGGAAATAGCCGGGCGAGCCGATCATGCGCTTGGAGGTCTCGGTCAGCTTGCGGGCGCGCAGGCTGCTATCTTCCAGATCGCCAACCCGGATCGCCATGTCGAAGCCTTCGGAGATCAGTTCGACATAGCGGTTGTTCAGCACCATGTTCACGGTGATCTCGGGATATTCCTGCAAGAATTCACCGAGGATCGGCGAGAGCAGGTTCACCCCGAAATCGGTGGCCACAGAGATGCGCAACAGGCCCGAGGGGGCCGACTGCATCGAGGTGACCAAAGCATCGGCCTCGCCCGCGTCATTCAGCACCCGGCGGGCGCGGTCGTAATAGGCCAGGCCAATCTCGGTTGGCGAAACGCGCCGCGTGGTGCGGTTGAGCAGCCGCGCACCAAGCCGGGCTTCCAATGCCGAAACGTGTTTGGACACGGCGGATTTGGAAATGCCCATTTTCTTGGCCGCATCCGTGAAACCGCCCTGGTCCACCACAGTGGCAAAGGCTTCCATTTCGGTCAGTCGGTCCATTGTCTTCCCCATGCGGCTTATGCGCTGTCTGGGGTCATCATTGATCGCCAATTCGGGCGAGATAGAGGCAGGGGCGCGACGGTTTGGGGGTATTACAGCGGATCGTTCAGGGCATGGAAACGAGGATTGTGGCGAAAAACGCGGCAAACCTCTGCCGCGCTGCCCGTTTATGCGACTTTCAGAACGATTTTGCCGATATGCCCATTGCTTTCCAGCCTTGCATGGGCGGCGGCGGCCTCGGCCAGCGGAAACTCGCTGTCGATCACCGGGCGCAGCGTGCCGCGTTCCACCATCGGCCAGACGTGTTTGGCCAGGTGGCGGGCATAGCGGGCCTTGGCCAGATCGCTTTGCGGCCGCAGGGTGGAGCCGGTGAGGGTGAGGCGGCGCATCATCACCTCGGCAAAGTTCAGCTCGGCCTTGGTGCCTTTGAGGAAGGCGATCTGCACAAGGCGTCCCTCATCAGCGAGGGCCTTGACGTTGCGCTGGATGTAATCGCCGCCGACCATATCGAGGATCACATGGGCACCGCGCTCGGCCTTCATCGCCGCCACGAAATCTTCGGTCGGGTAATGGAAGGCGCGTTCGGCCCCGAGGGCCTCGCAGGCGGCGCATTTCTCGGGCGTGCCGGCGGTGGCGAAGACGCGGGCCCCGATGGCGCGGGCCATCTGAATGGCGGTGGTGCCGATGCCGGAAGCGCCGCCATGCACGAGGAAGCGCTCGCCCGCGCGCAACCCGCCGCGGATCATGACATTGGACCAGACGGTGAAACAGGTTTCCGGCAGGCAGGCGGCCTCGCGCAGGCCGATGCCATCGGGCACGGGCAGCGCGTGGTCTTCGGGCGTCACGGCATATTCGGCATAGCCGCCGCCGGGCAGCAGCGCGGTCACCTTGTCGCCCGGTTGCCATTTGGTGACGCCGGGGCCGACGGCGGCCACCCAGCCCGCGGCCTCCAGCCCCGGCAGCGG
>CALKAA010000354.1 GCA_937983495.1 uncultured Gemmobacter sp.
CGCGGGCCACTTCCATGAACAGCAGGCGCTTGTCGGGGAAATAGGCATAGAGCGTGGCCTTGGAGACCCCGGCCTCGCGTGCGATGTCATCGACCGAGGCCCCCTCGAAGCCGCGTTCCAGAAAGATCGCGCGCGCGCCTTCCAGCACCTGCTGAAATTTACGCCCCCGCCGGATGGCGGCGGCGTCCCCTTGCAGGATGCCGGCAAGGGGGGGCGAGGAAGGGCGCGGGGTCTGGCTCATGCGGGCCAGTGTAACCTGTTGGCGGCGCGGGCGTCCAGTCACTCGCCACCCGTCACGTTGCGTCCGGCTCACTCGGCCGGTTGGGTGCAGACCGTGGCGAGACCCGAGGGCGTGACGCAGCCTTGTGCGGTGGGGGCCGGGTCTTCGGGGTAGGTGAGGTCAGGCAACGAGAAGGGACCGCCAGCCGCCAGGGCAAGGCCGGGCAGGGTGAGGCTGACCAGGGCAAGGCTGAGCAGGGCAGCAAGCGTCAGGGCAAGAAGCGGGCGCATCGGAGGCTCCATGAATTGAACGATACGGTTCAGATTGAAAATTGAACAGGTCAGTTCATTTTGTAAGTGATTCTGAACTAATCGGTTCAAAATGTCGCATTGCAGGTGGGCTGACATCTGTTAGATTGGAATTGTTCTAAACTGAGGTGCCGCATGTTTTCTGCCCTGTCCAGCCGCCGCCGCTTTGCCGATCTGTCGGAACAGGAGGTGCTGGCGCTGGCGATCTCCTCCGAGGAGGATGACGCGCGGATCTATCGCAGCTATGCGCAGCGGCTGCGGGAGGACTACCCGGCGACGGCGGCGCTGTTTGACGGCATGGCGGCGGAGGAGGACAGCCACCGACAGGCACTGATCGCGGCCCATCAGACGCGGTTCGGCGAGGTGATCCCGCTGATCCGGCGCGAGCATGTGGCGGGGTTTTATGCCCGCCGCCCGGTCTGGTTGCAGCAAAACCTGAGCCTGGAGGTGATCCGCGCCGAGGCGGCGGCGATGGAGGCGCAGGCGGAGCGGTTCTATCTGAGGGCCGCCGCAACTTCGCGCGATGCGGCGACGCGCAAGCTGCTGGGGGATCTGGCGGCGGCAGAGGGCGGGCATCAGCGCACGGCTGCGGGCCTGGAGGCCGCGCATCTGTCCGAGGAGGCGCGCGGCAGCGAGGATCAGGCCGAGCGGCGGCAATTCATCCTGACCTGGGTGCAGCCGGGGCTTGCGGGGCTGATGGATGGGTCGGTCTCCACGCTGGCCCCCATTTTCGCCACCGCCTTTGCCACACAGGATACCTGGACCACCTTTCTCGTGGGCTTTGCGGCCAGCGTGGGGGCGGGGATTTCCATGGGCTTTACCGAGGCCGCGCATGATGATGGCGTGCTGTCAGGTCGGGGCAGCCCGTGGAAGCGCGGCCTTGCCTCGGGCGTGATGACCATGCTGGGCGGGCTTGGCCATGCGCTGCCCTATCTGATCCCGGAATTCTGGACGGCAACCAGCATCGCCATCGCCATCGTTTTTGTGGAATTGTGGGCGATTGCCTGGATTCAGAACCGCTATATGGAAACACCCTTCCTGCGGGCGGCCTTGCAGGTGGTCCTGGGGGGCGCGCTGGTCTTTGCGGCGGGGGCGCTGATCGGCGGCGGCTGAGCAGACCTTCCTTCTGCGAAGGAAGGGAAGGGGGCGCCGGCGCCCCCTCTGGGGCCTCCGGCCCC